>JADHLJ010000236.1 GCA_016780745.1 Alphaproteobacteria bacterium
TCCACGCCAAGAACGGCGTGGTCGACAACCTCGCCGATGATGAAGTCGACGCGTTCCGGCAAATCCGGCGATTTCTCTCCTACATGCCGCGGAATGCCTGGGAGGCTCCGCCGGTGATCGCGTGCGAGGATCCGGTCGATCGGCGCGAGGAAGCTCTGGCCGCCATCGTTCCCGAGGACCGGCGCAAGATCTACGACATGCGCAAGATCATTGCGATGGTTGCCGACCACGGCTCGGTCTTCGAAATGGCCAAGGGTTACGCCAAAGGCATCATCATCTGTCTCGCGCGGCTCAACGGACGGGTCGTGGGTATCTTCGCCAATGACTGCAAGCACTACGCCGGCGCCATGACGGCGGAAGGCTCGCAGAAGGTGAAACGCTTCATCACCACCTGCGAGACCTTCAACATCCCCATCGTGACCCTCGTCGACGAGCCCGGCTTCATGATCGGTCCCGAGGCGGAGAAGGCCGCGACCATCCGCTATGGCGCCGAGGCGGTTTTGGCCGCGGCCGATTGCAAGGTCCCTTGGGCAACCGTGGTCGTCCGCCGCAATTTCGGCGTGGCGGCGGTGGCGCATTACGGCCCTGGCGCCTATGTCCTGGCCTGGCCATCGGCGGAAATGGGCGCGGTTCCGGTTGAGGGCGGCGTCGCGGTTGCTTTCGGTCGCGAGATCGCCGCTCATCCAGATCCGGAGGCACGGCGAGCGGAGTTGGAAGCGGCGATGGCGCATCGCTATTCCGCGGTACCGCGAGCCGAGTCCCTGGCGATCCATGACCTCATAGACCCGCGCGAGACCCGGCCAGCGCTCTGCGACTGGGTGGAGCGGGCGGAAGGCATGTTACCGAACATCATCGCCGGAAAACGTCGCCTTGGCGGGCGATAAGCCGGCTCAATCAAATTTGGGCATGGCGTCCGGATACTCGACGATTTCAATTTCCGGCGGTCTTTCCAAAGGTAAGGAGAACGCGTCGACGGGGGCGCCGGCATCAACAAGCGACGGTTCTCTCCAGGTTTGACAGTCACGGGTCCTCTCGGCGATGTCGCGCGCCGCGGCGCGCAGCTCGGCGTCGCTATTTCGCTCAAACCGATAGCCATAGCGTTCGATCACGTCTTTCACGGCAAGTTCGGAGTATAGCCCCTTGGCGATCGCTATCGCCTTGGGGACCCGCGTGCCGCCCGGCCCCACGAGATGCTGCATCAAGGAGAAACTCGGCGCTTCCAACGGCCCCAGCAAGGAAACGGCGTTGCAGCGCGCTAGCGGCACCCCGAAGGCGCCGGCCAGGGCCATGGGCCCCGATGGCGATAATTCGAGGAAAAATCGGGCACGGCTAACCGCGTATGCATGGGTCATAAGATCGTCCTGGGCGCCGGTTAGATCAACGAATCCGGGCATCGGAGCAATTCGCTCCATGGAAGGATGTCCAATGCGGACAACCTGGCCTCCCAACTCGCGCGTAACATATTTGATCACATCAATCGCGTCGGGGGTTCGCATATCACGGTTCGGCCTTGCCCGTTCATCCTGATAACCACGCTCACGATAGTGCAGCACGCAGAACCATTGATCTTCCCGCAAACCCACTTCGATCAGACGCGCGTGCAAGGGATCAACGAGGGAATTCGGAACCTTGAACCGCGCGATTGGACCCAGGGATCCGAGAAACTCAAAATTCATCATCGACGGTGTTAGCACCAAATCCGGTTCCGCGGATTGCGTTTCATACCAACGCTTTGTACCCGCTTGGATTGGCGGCGAGCCCATCACATCGAAATAATCCATCGGTAACGGCGTTGAACCGGACAAGCGCCAAGTTGTCGCGATGTGAGGATTGAGTTTGACGACGGCCTCCTTATAGGGCCGGTCGGGGCGGTAATAGGCGATCAGTCGGGCATTCCGGAAACGCCTCTTGACCGTCGCCGCGAACAAATTGCGAAAAATGAAATCACCGAGTGTTCTATCCAACAGCAGCGCGAAGATAACGAAGGGACGATCCGTCAAAAGCATATGTGTATGTGGATTGTACTCTATATGCTGGTAGTATCGGGCGTATCTCATGGCCCCTAGATCAGGCAGGTCCTCTGGAAGCATTATCAGCTCGCTCCGGTTCAACGCGTTTTAGCTTCGCCGGCGGTATGCATAGGCGAATTCGACGAACCAAGACACGTGATTTGCAATCGCTCCCCCGGGTTTTCCAGACCTATCCCGCAAATGCCAGATCGCCGGTCTATCGGCGATAGCGCTTGTTGAAATCGACTTGTTCGGGGGTAAGCTGGAAGCCGATCAGCACCCGATATCCGGTGAAATCACCATCGGGGCCCTGATAGGGGATAAAGGGCTCGATCTCTTCCTTGCGACCAACGCGTCGTCGGTTGTCGTTGAAGGGTATTGCGGCCTCGAAAATTTCCTTGGCCATCACATTCCCCTCGGGATCGGTGATCGCGACGAAGTAGGTCGGCCTCGCGATCCGTTCCCGGTCACCGAGGCCGCGATCGGCGATGAGCAGGAACTCGGCGGCAACCTCCGCGCCGTTGCGCTTGAAAGTGCAAACGGCGGCCAATTGGGTAACCTCGGCGCTGTAAAGAACATTCGCGAGATCGGCGCCGCCTTGCTCGCCAAAGACCGTAACCTTGTCCAACCCATCGATGAAGCTGACCACCGGACAAACCTCGGCCCTGGGCGGCGCCGACGAACAGGAAGCGACAACAAGGCCGGCGAGAAGAGTCATTACGATGGCGATGCCGCGCATGGCTGAATCCAAATTCCAATCGAGGCGGCAACCATATCCCGGCGGCTCCGGCCCCGCAATCGCGCGCCATGACCCAAATCGGAACGGTCGGCTATGGACAAGCCGGGGGAATCGCGACAAAACCGACTTCATGAGCACGCCGAACCTCACCATCCGTCTTGCCGCGCCCCGGGGCTTCTGCGCCGGCGTCGATCGGGCGATCCAGATTGTCGAGAAATCCTTGGAGAAGCACGGCGCGCCGGTCTATGTGCGGCATGAAATCGTGCACAATCGCCATGTCGTCGAAGGACTTGAAGCCAAGGGCGCGATCTTCGTCGAGGAACTGGACGAGGTTCCCGACGACGCTCCGGTGATTTTTTCCGCGCATGGCGTTCCAAAATCGGTTCCAGCGGAGGCCAGCCGGCGAAAAATGACCTTCGTGGACGCGACTTGCCCGTTGGTGAGCAAGGTGCATCTTGGCGCCGGGCGACACCACAGGGCCGGGCGTCACATCCTGCTGATCGGTCATGAGGGACATCCCGAGGTGATCGGCACGATGGGCCAATTGAGCGAGGGCGCCATTACCCTGGTCGAAACCGTCGATCAGGCACGGGTCTTGGAATTTCCCACGGATGCCCCCTTGGCCTACATCACTCAGACGACCTTGTCGGTGGATGACACGGCCGAGATTATCGCGGTTCTGCGGGAGCGGTTTCCCAAGCTCAAGGGCCCGACCAAGGAAGATATCTGTTACGCCACGACCAATCGGCAAAACGCGGTGAAAGCCATCGCCGAGAAGTGCGACGCGGTTCTGGTCCTCGGCGCCCCAAACTCGTCCAACTCCAAGCGCCTGGTGGAAGTCGCGGCCCTGAACGGCTGTCCGGACTCTCGATTGATCCAAAATGTCGATGAGGTCGACTGGGACTGGTTGGCGGGCAAGCACACGCTCGGGATCACCGCCGGCGCGTCGGCGCCGGAAGTCTTGGTCGAGGCGGTAATCGTCGCCTGCCAAAAACGGTTCAACGTGACCCTGGAGGAAGTCGAGATCGCGCGCGAGGACGTGCGCTTCAAGCTCCCCTCCGGGCTCGTGGCCTAACGCGCGGTTCGACGATGGCGGTATACACCCACATCACCGATGACGACCTGTCGGCCTTTCTCGAGCAATACGATATCGGGGCGCTGACCTCGTTTTCCGGCATTGCCGAGGGCGTTGAGAACTCCAACTTCCTAGTGCGGACAACAACCGGAACCTACATCCTAACCTTGTATGAGAAGCGCGTGTATCCCAATGATCTGCCGTTCTTTCTCGGCCTGATGGGGCATTTATCCGCCGGCGGAATGTCCTGCCCGACACCGATACAAGCCCGGGACGGCAAGGCGTTGAAGGTATTGAACGACCGACCAGCGGCGATGGTGACGTTTCTCGAGGGCGTCTGGCCTCGGCGCATCCAGCCCGCTCATTGCCGGTCTCTCGGGGGCGCCATGGCGGCCATGCATCTGGCCGGGGAAGACTTCGAGATGCGCCGGGAAAACGCCCTTTCGGTGGAAAGTTGGCGGCCCTTGCTAACCTCTTGCGGCCTTCCGGGACATGAGATCTATCACGCGCTTTACAATGAGTTGAACGTAGAACTCGGCAGACTGGAAAGCGAATGGCCAACGGATCTTCCGACCGGGGTCATTCACGCCGACATGTTCCCCGACAACGTGTTTTTTCTGAACGAGGATGTCTCGGGCATCATCGATTTCTACTTCGCTTGCACCGATATCCTGGCCTACGACTTGGCGATTTGCCTGAATGCCTGGTGTTTCGAAAACGATGGCTCGTTCAATGTCACCAAGGCTCGGCTTTTGATTTCCTCGTATCAGAAAGTCCGACCTCTCTCGGACAAGGAACTGGCCTCGCTACCGATACTGGCGCGGGGCAGCGCCATGCGGTTCCTGCTAACCCGGTTATATGACTGGTTGAACCAGTTGGAGGGCGCGCTGGTAAAACCCAAGGATCCGATGGAATATCTGAAGAAGCTCCGCTTTCACCAACAAGTCTCGGGCCCCAGCGCCTACGGGCTCGAATGACCGCCCAGGTCGAGATCTTCACGGACGGCGCTTGCCGCGGCAATCCGGGACCAGGGGGCTGGGGGGCAATCCTCAGGTTCGGCGCGGTTGAAAAGGAGCTCTCCGGCGGCGAGGCCGAGACGACGAATAACCGCATGGAGCTAATGGCCGCGATCTCGGCGCTCGAAGCCCTGAAACGACCGGTTAGCGTCGATATTCATACCGACAGCACCTATGTCCGGGACGGCATCACCAAATGGATTCACGGCTGGAAAAAGCGCGATTGGCGCACCGCCGACAAGAAGCCGGTGAAGAATGTCGACCTCTGGCAACGTCTCGACGCGGCGGTCGGCCAGCACCAAGTAGACTGGCATTGGGTCAAGGGCCATGCCGGACACCCCGAGAACGAACGCGCCGATGAGCTAGCGCGTCTGGCGGTGCCCGGCAACTAGGTCACGTCCGGGGAGGCCAAAGTCGTGATCGGCGCCGGATCAGTGCATCATCAACAGCGGCGTGACCACGTGGCGCAAGGCGTGCCGTGTTACCCCGCCCAGCACAAACTCCCGCATCCGGCTGTGTGAATACGCCCCCATGATCACCAGATCTCCACCAATATTGGCTGCCTCGGTCATCAGCAGATCAGAGACCGCCACCCCGCCGGCGGTGATGTAACGGACCTTCGCGTCGACCCCGTGCCAAGCGAGGCTCGCGGCGAGTTCCTCGGGAGACGGGCCAGGTTTCGCGCCTGTATTGACGTGACAGATCGTCACCTGATCCGCCGCCTCGATCATCGGCATCGCCGCCATGACGGCTCGCGCCGCGTTGGCTGTCCGGTTCCAACCGATCAGGATACTCCGACCAATGGTCTTGGGCGCCTCGCGGGGGATCACCAGCACCGGCCTACCGGCATCGAAGAGCGCGGTTTCGACCGCGCCCAGCACGGCATCGTCGGCGCTATCGCCACCAGCGCTACTAACCACCAGGTCATAGACCCGCGCTTTTTCCGCCAGGACCTTTTCCGGTCGACCACCGACGACTTCCCAACTCGCCGTCACACCGCCACTCGGAGCGGGCGTTTCCACAAGCTGGCCGCCATGACGAGCGCAGGTTGCCGCGAACATGTCGCGCGCCGTGGCCTCGGAGGTTTCGAGCCGCTCGCGCATCGCCTCGAACTCTTGCAAGATTTGGCGCTCGGTCATGCCCTCGATGATCGACGGCATGTTCATCACCGCGTCGCCAGTGACATGCAGGCCGGTAACATGTCCGCGTGCCTGTTCAGCCAGGACAAACGCCGCTTCCACGGCGGAAGTTGCCTGATTTCCCGTTACCAGCACCAAACTGTTGCGAATTGTCATAACAAGCACCTCCAAAGCCATGCATCGTCCAGGCGCCTTCCAAACCTAACCCGACAAGGGCACGACATCCGCCATTCGGACAACCCTGTGCCGCAGCCGGACTCTCGAAAATCCACGCCTCGCGAAGTCAAAATCAAAACTAAAAGGCCTCGTCACGAAGACGAGGCCTTTACCAGAAGGGTCACATTGACCGCCCGATCAAAGACCGAGCCTATTCGTAACTTTTGCGTATGTCAGTTCGTCCTGTACGGCGGCGTCATTTTTCTAGCCTCCCAATCAACGTAGCGTCGATTAAGTTTCCTATACTACAGACTTCGTGACTCCCTTCGCTAATTACCAGTGAAATTACGATAAAACCCAAATGTTCTTCGTGTCAATGTCGTTATCCACGATCGGTAAGGTTAGGCGTCGGCCCCTTCATCAAGGAACGCGCGGACCTCTAGGGCGCATTCCCGCGCGTGCGAACACGCAATGCCATGCCGCGCCGCGGCGATGACCTTGAGTCGCCCGTCCGGCAGAAGATCCTTTAGTTCCGTCGGCACTTCCAGCGGAATGAAGGGGCTCGAATCTGGCTGCATCAACAAGACCGGCGCCGTTATCCGCCCCACGCGTTCGGACAGATCGCTCCCTACAAGGACATCGGCCATGGCCAGAATAGTTTCGCCGTCGCTTTGACATTGCACACCGTGGAACCACGCAAGGACTTCTGGAGCCGGGACACCGGGCATGAACCGTTTTTCCAGCATTTCCTTCGACCACGCCGCCATGCCCTCTTGTTCCATGATCTCGCGCCAGGGCCGAATGTTGCGCAAGGTGCCGCCGCGATGCGCGGTTGAACAGGTCGCCACCGCTTTCACGGAGTCTCCCATCTCACTCGCCGCGTATAGAGCGATGGTTCCGCCCATGGACTCGCCGATCAGGATCAAACTATCGATCCTCTCGCGCGCCATCACGCCGCGAATAAGCGAGACATAGAAATCGAAATTCAAAGCCTTCGCCGAATTCCACGGCGCGGATTGCCCGTGACCTGGCATATCAAGCCGCAGCACGCTGTAGCGGTCCGCCAAATGAGGGAGCCAGTCGCTCCAGATATCCCGGTCGGCGCCCACCCCATGCAGAAACATGATGGCGGTGGTGGGTTGACGCCACGGCGGGGCCAGATCAATGCGATCATAGGCGACGGTCTGGCCTTCAATGACGACTTCGGGCATATCCTATCCTCCCAAGCTCCACGCGACGGGCAGATCGACAGTTAGACAGCCCAAACCGTATCCCGCAAGACAGGACCCCATGTCAGCCCCCATCAACGACGGGCAACCGGAAGCGCCGACACGAGCCGCGGAGACGGAACCGCGGACCCGTTGGGGTATTGTCACATTGGCGATCCTCGCGGGCGTCGTCGCGGCGATCCAGGTCGGCAAGGTACCGCCGGCCCTGCCCATTCTCCGCGCGGAATTGGGCATCGGTCTGATCACCGCCGGCTGGGTCGCCTCTCTGGTGAATATCTGCGGCGCGGCTCTAGGGGTCGCCTCGGGTCTGCTGATCGATCGCGCCGGGCCACGCCGACTGATGCTGATTTCCCTGCTGATTTTGGGACTGGGCGGATGGGTCGGCGCGATGGCCGAGTCCGGCGCGATGCTTCTAGCCTCGCGGTTCCTGGAGGGATTGGGGTTGGTCGGCGCGGTGGTTACCGCCCCGGCGATTGTTCGCGCCGCCTGCCGGCCCGCCGACCG
>JADHLJ010000237.1 GCA_016780745.1 Alphaproteobacteria bacterium
GGATGGTGGAGCACTTTCAGCGATCCACGGTCGTGATCAGCTTGCCGTCACTCGCCAATTTCTCAGGCGTCGGCCCCGCATCGAGTGCGGGGTGACGGAGAGTGTTTGCGAGCAAATTAGGCACGGGTGGAAAATATCACCAATCCCACCACCAAATCATCCGGTTCGCCCTATCCCCGAGGATCGGTCGCGGCTAGTCTGCGGGCGATGGATCATGGCTTTACCAGGAGTGTTCGATGTCGGTTCAAGTGGGGGTGATGCTGCGGGGGCAATACCCCATGGGCGCGGATATGGCGGCCTCGGCCGAGGAATTGATCGAACAGGCCAAGATGGCCGACCGGCTGGGCTATGCCTCGATCACCAAGGGCTCGCACTATTCCACGGACTCCTACCAGGCGTTGCAGCAGTTCCCGGTGCTCGCCCGGCTGTCCGGCGAAGTGAAGAACGCGCGGCTGAACGCGGGCATCGTGCTGTTGCCGCTGCACAAGCCGCTGGATATCGCCGAGCAATTGGCGACCATTGATATCCTGTCCAACGGGCGGCTGATCTTCGGGGTCGGGATCGGCTATCGCGAGGTCGAATTCAAGGCTTTCGGCACCACCATGAAGGAGCGCGGCAAGCGCGCGACCGAGGCGCTGATCGCGATCAAGCGGCTGTGGTCGGAGGACGTGGTCTCGATGAAGGGCAGCCATTTCGAGCTCGACGAGGCGGTGTGCTGGCCCAAGCCGATACAAAAACCCAACCCGCCGATCTGGATCGGCGCCAATGCCGACGCGGCGCTGAAACGCGCGGTGGATCATGGCGATTGCTGGTACATCAACCCACATACCACGATCGAGACCCTGGTCGGTCAGGTCGAAACCTACAGGCGGATGCTGGACGAGGCGGGCAAGCCGTTCCCGGTGGAGTTTCCGATGCGCCGCGAGGCTTTTGTCGCGCCGACCCGCGAGGAGGCAATCAAGCTCGCCGGGCCGTTCGTCTCGAAGAAATACGCGGCCTATCACTCCACCGGACAGAGCGATCAGTTGCCGGAAGGAGAGACCCTGGCCGGTGGCTTCGAGGAGCTTGTCGGCGACCGGTTCCTCATCGGCTCTCCCGACGACGTGGCTGAGCAGATGATCGACATCAACAAGCGCCTCGGCGTGAACCACATCATTCTGTCGATGGAATGGGCGGGGATGGAAAAGAACGTCGCCATGGATTGCATGCAGCTCATGGCCGAGGAAGTGATCCCTCGGGTGCGCCAAGCCACTTAAGGGGCGACGTGATTGGGACCATTTAAGGGACGACGGGATCAATTGAAGGAGCCTCTCATGGCCGATGCCTTGTGGAAACTCGGAGCCGGCGAGACCGCCGCGCGGATTGCTGGTGGGGATGTCTCGGCGCTGGACGTGATCGACGCGCATCTCGGGCGCATGGACGCGGTCAATCCAGCGTTGAACGCGATCACTCGGCCGCTGCACGAGGAAGCCCGTGCCGCGGCGAAGCAAGCCGACACGGCGGTTGCCAGAGGCGACGCGCTCGGGCCGCTGCACGGGGTGCCGGTCACCATCAAGGACAATGTCGATATCGCCGGGCAGAGCAGCCCGAACGGCCTGCCGGCCCTGAAGGACATGGTGGCGGAGGCAAACTCGCCTGTCGTCGACAATCTCTTGAAGGCCGGGGCCATCGTTATAGGCCGGACCAATGCGCCGGAATTCTCGCTCCGTTGGCATACCGATAATCCGCTTTTCGGCGCGACGGTGAACCCGTGGAAGGCGGATTGGACACCCGGCGGTTCCTCGGGTGGGGCCTCGGCGTCACTGGCGGCGGGGGTTGGGTGCCTGGCCCACGGCAATGATCTCGGCGGGTCGGTGCGCTATCCCGCCTATTGTACGGGGCTGGCGACGATCCGGCCGACCCAGGGACGCATCCCCGCCTTCAACCCAACGGCGAAGGAAGAGCGCCCGCCGCTCATGCTGCTGATGTCGACCCAGGGGCCAATCTGTCGCTCCGTCGCCGATACACGCCTCGGCCTGGAGGTCATGGCGGGCGGCGATACGCGTGATCCGTGGTGGGTACCGGCGCCGCATAGCGGGCCGCCGGTGGACGGTCCGGTCAAGGTCGCTCTGGTAACCAACCCTCATGGCACGCCCGTGGAGCCGGAGGTTACCGACGCGCTGGAGCGGGCGGAGAAGATGCTGACCGACGCCGGTTATGAGGTCGAGCGGGTGGAGCCGCCGGAGATCGCCCGCTGCGGCGAGGTCTGGGCCGGGCTGATCACGGCGGAGACCCGGGCGATCATGGGCAAGGCGATGCGTGAGCTCGGCTCGGCGGACATCGTGCGCTCACTCGATCATTTCGAGAGTTTCGCGCCGGAAGTTGATCTCGCCGGTTATATGCGTCTGGTGGGCGAGCGGACCCGGCTGATGCGGGCCTGGATGCAATTCCTGGAGCGCTATCCGCTGATTGTCGGGCCGGTCTCGAACATCGCGCCCTTCAAGCCGAACGAGGATGTCGGCTCCCGTGCCGAGGTTGAGCGGATTTTCATGGCCCAGGTGCTGATGGTCAGCGTGAACCTTCTGGGGCTGCCGTCGGTGGCGGTTTGCACCGGGCTCCGAGACGGTCTGCCCGGCGGGGTGCAGATCATCGGCGCGCGCTATCGCGAGGATCTATGCCTCGACGCCGCCCAAGTGATCGAAGACGCGGCGGGCCAAGTCACGCCAATCGACCCCAAGGTCTAGCGGACGCCGGGAAGGGGGCTGGTTGCCCCTTTCCTCGCTCTGTTTTCGTTACACACCCGGTCCAGGCACCGTCGCGGCGAGAGTGAAGTCGCCGGCGGGGATAAAGGCCGGCGGCGGCGCGTCGGCAACGCCGCTTAGCTTGAAGCCTTCATAACCGTTTTCCCGGACATTCTTGCAGATCAGCCGATAGCGGGTCATGCCGCCGGCATAGGGCATGAACACCCTGGGCTTGCCGGGCACATTGGCGCCCCAATACCAGGTGCCGCGCGCGAAAGGCATCAGGGTTGCGTGGGCTGCCTCGTTCACATGGACCCGCCACTTCTCCATCGAATCCTCGGTGGTCTCGATGGTGGCGATGCCCTGCTCGCGAAGATCGGAGATACAGTCGGTGACCCATTCCACGTGTTGTTCGATGGCCACCGGCATGTTGCAAAGGACCGACGGGCTGCCCGGGCCGGTGATGGTGAACATGTTCGGAAAACCCGCGACCTGCAGGCCGAGATAGGTCTTCGGACCCCCATCCCAGACCTCGCGCAAGGGCAAACCGTCGCGACCCTGGATATCGATGTTCAGCAGCGGGCCGGTCATGGCGTCGAACCCGGTGGCGAGCACGATGATATCGAGCTCGTACTCCTCGCCATTCTCCAGCATCACGCCGTTGGGCGTGATTTCCTTGATCGGGTTGGTCTTGACGTCCACCAGCTCGACATTGTCACGGTTGAAGGTTTCGAAATAGCCGGTATCGATCGGCGGCCTCTTGGTCGAGTAGGGATGATCGATATCGGTCAGCAGGGCCGCGGTCTTCGGGTCCTTCACGATCGAACGAATTTTGTTTTTGATGAACTCGGCGGCGGTGTCGTTAGCCTTTTTGTCAAAGACAATGTCCTGAAAGCTTGCCCGGAACCGCAGACCGCCGACATCCCAGAATTCCTCGTAGATTTTCGCGCGCTCGGCGTCATCGACGTCGAAGACATTGCGGTCGGAAATCCGGAACGGGTGACCGTTCGGCGTCGACTGGATGATCTCGCGGATCTCTTCGTGGTTTTCCTTGACGTATTTCTTGAACTCGTCGCTCAGCGGATGGTTGTTCGCGGGAACGCTGTAATTCGCGGTCCTTTGGAAAATCTTGTGCTCCTTGGCCTGGGCGGCGATCACCGGGGCGGCCTGGATGCCGGTGGAGCCGGTGCCGATCTGACCGACGCGCTTGCCGGTGAAGTCGACACCGTCATGCGGCCATTGGCCGGTGTGATAGACCTTCCCCTTGAAGCTTTCCAGGCCCGGAAATTTCGGCGTGTTGGTCGAGGACAGGCACCCGACGGCGGTAACCAGATAGGTGACCCGGAAGCGGTCGCCACCTTCCGTCTCGATATTCCATTTATTCGCCTCGGCGTCATAACGCGCGGCGGTCACTCGGGTTTCGAACTGGATGTCGCGCTTCAGATCGAACTTGTCGGCGACGTAGTTCAGATAACGCACGATCTCGGGGTGCTGAGGATAGCGTTCGGACCATTCCCACTCCTCGAGAAGCTCCTTGGAGAAATAGTAGGAGTAGGAGTGGCTTTCCGAATCGCAGCGCGCGCCCGGGTAGCGGTTCCAATACCAGGTACCGCCGACACCATCGCCGGCCTCGACCACGCGGACATTCATCCCCAGACGGTCCCGCAGGCACAGCAATTGATACAGTCCGGAAAACCCGGCGCCGATGACCAAGGCGTCCAGTTCCGTGACGGCGGATTTGGATGTCGAACTCTGATTCGTGGGACCTTCGGGCATGGCTCGGCGATGCTCCTGACACTGTGGTTCGGGCTAGAAATTTAGTCGGTTTTGCCAGAATACTCGGGCGATGTCACATCGGATCGTGCGTGACCGCGATTTCAGCATGGTTGAAATACCCAACCTGGGTGGCCTCCCATCGACCTAGGGAGGCGCGTCGCCTTGCCTACCGATTGCTGGTCGAGGGGACGAAGGCGTCGGCGTGTTCGTCCGGCCCGGTCACCACCAACTCGCTCTCCGGCTCACCCGCGACCCGGACGTGGCGCATCACCCGGATCTCGTTGTAGTCGTACGGGCAAGCGCGATGCAGGATGCAGCGGTTGTCCCAGAGCATGACGTCGCCGGCCTTCCACTGGTGGGCATAGGTGCGCGGCGGTTTGCAGGCGGCGTCCAGCAGATCGTCCAGAAGCGCTTGCGCCTCGTCGTCCGGCATGCCGGGAATGCGATAGGCGTGCCGCCCGATGAACAGCGATTTGCGCCCGGTCACCGGGTGCACCTTCACCAGAGGTCGCAGCGGCGCGCCCTTGGTGTGATAGCCGTATCCCTCGCCGGTCTTGAAGGTGTATCCGGCCTTGGCTTGCGAGGCATAGAGCGAGTGATAAGCGGCGAGGTCGGCGATCCGCTCCCGCGTCACCTCATCCAGCGCGTCATAGGCCGCGCGCATATCCGCCAGCTCGGTCTCGCCACCGGATGACGGCACGACCTGGGCCGACAGGATCGAGACTTTCGCCGCCAAGGGCATATAGGAGCTGTCGGTGTGCCAGCCCTCGTTGCCGCGCAGGGTCTTGAACCGGGTTTCCTCGGCGTCCATCGCCGTGCCGTCGGGCTTTTGGTTGCTGATCGCGACCGCCTTCTGGGAGCCGTCGCGAAGCATCTCGATATCGCCGAACCGCTCTCCGAAGGTCGATTGCTCTTCGTCGGTGAGGTGTTGGTCCGGGAAGACCAAGGCGCCATGCTCGTGAAAAGCGGCTTCGACCACCGTCCATTCGTCGTTCGTCATCTCCGGGATTTTGATCTCGGTGATGCGTGCGCCAAGCGTGGTTTCCAAGGGGGTAACGGTCACCATGATCGGATCCTCCGGCGGTATCGTCGAAATTATCTCGAGGCGGTTCAAGATTGAGCTTAGACGCCCTGTTCGGCTGGCCGCAACCGCTTGCTTTCCGTGGGAGGCGCGGTGTTCGCTGATCATCCGTACGCTGATGGCGTTTCCAGCCGCGATGACGTAAACAGGCGCGAATATTCTCTGGCAATCCACCATGGAGCGGATCATGAGTGAACTCGCGGGCAAAAGCGCCATCGTCACCGGCGCCAGCAGAGGGATCGGCGCCGCCGCCGCCAAGGAACTGGCGGCCCAGGGCGTCTCGGTATTGCTGGTGGCGCGAAGCACCGGCGAGATCGAGGCCAATGCCGAGGAAATCCGGGCCGCCGGCGGCAAGGCCGAGGCGATGGCCTGTGATGTCGCGGATTACGCCGAGGTGGCCAAGGTCGTCGCCCGCTGCCGAGAGGCCTTTGGAAGCGTGGATATCCTGGTGAACAACGCTGGGTTGATCGATCCGATCTCAAAGCTCGCCGATTCCGATCCGGATGACTGGGTCAAGGTCGCCGACGTTAACTACAAGGGCGTCTATTTCGGCCTGCGCGCGGCAATCCCGGTGATGCTGGAGCAGGGTGGCGGCACGATCGTGAATATCAGCTCGGGCGCCGCGACCGGGGCCTTGGAGGGCTGGAGCCATTATTGCTCGAGCAAGGCCGGGGCGTTGATGCTGACCCGCATGGCGCATGTGGAATATGGGGGCCAGGGCATTCGTGTGGTCGGGCTGTCGCCAGGGACGGTGATGACCCACATGCAGGTTTCGATCAAGGCGTCGGGCATAAACCCGATCAGCCAGATGGACCCGGCGGCGCATGCCACGGTCGACCGTCCGGCCAAGGCCATCGCCTGGCTCTGCACCGAGGATGCTCGCGAATTCGACGGCGGCGATGTTTCCCTTCGTGACGAGGAAATTCAGCGCCGCGCCGGATTGAACACGGTATCGGCGATTCCCTTTCCTAACCGTTAGGCGTTGACCGGCTGAAAGTCCTCGGAATCGGGCTCCATAACCCAAAGCTCGCCCTCCGAGATATCGAACCAGGCGCCGTGCAGGGTCAGGCGTTCCTTATTCTCGAGGATCGAAACGCAGGGAAACGTTCTGAGATTGGCGATCGAATAGCGGATCGACGCAAATTCGAGCATTCTCTGTCGCTCCGCTGGCGTCGACCATTTATTCGCCGAGATCGCTTCCGCCGCTGGGCTTAAAAGCTCCATCCACTTGCCGATGAAGTCGCCGGGTGAAAGCGGCTCGGCGCTGGGGTTGAGCGCGGCCTGACTGCCGCCGCAACGACCGTGCCCCATAACCACGATATTCTTGACCTTCAGACTCTGCACCGCGAATTCCAGCGCCGCCGAGGTGGAATGGTGCTGATCGTCCGGCGCGTAGGGCGGGACCAGATTCGCGACATTGCGGACCACGAAGATCTCGCCAGGAGCCGAATTGAAGATCGTCTCCGGCGCGGCGCGGGAATCGCAGCAAGCGATCAGCAAGGTTTCGGGCGATTGCCCGGCTTCGGCCAGTTTGCGATAGCGCTCGTTTTCCTGGGTATAGCGGTGGTCGCGGAAAGCCTTGTAACCCTTCAGCAGGGAGGGGGGGAAACTTGCCATGGGGGAAAGCCGTCTGGAGTTGCGATGAGCTAGGGATAGTCCAAAACAGTTGGCGCGTGAACCTGCTGAATTCAAGTTCGCCCGCGCGGGGCGGTCGGTTGGTTGACGGTCCTCGAGATCGGAACTCATACTCCCGCCATGGCGCGACCCACGAGAGATCCAGCATGAGCCGCTATACCGCCAATCCCGCCGCCGTACAGGCGTTGGTTCGGCCCACCGAGGTGCATCGCGACGTCTATGTGGACGACGAGATCTTTGATCTGGAGATGAAGCATCTGTTTGCCAATACCTGGGTCTTTGTCGGCCATGACAGCCAGACGCCAAACCCAGGCGACTATTTCACCACCGAGATTGGCCGCCAGCCCATCGTCATGATTCGCCATCAGGATGGCGAAATCCATGTCCTCTATAACCGTTGCGCCCATAAGGGGACCAAGCTGGTCATTGACCGGACAGGCAATACCGGCAAGTTCTTTCGCTGTCCGTACCATGCCTGGACCTACAAGACCGACGGCACCCGGCTCGGCATGCCGCTGCGCAAGGGCTATGACGGCACCGGCTTGGAGAAAAGTGTCTCGGGCAACGACATGGCTCGGGTCGGCGCGGTCAGGAATTATCGTG
>JADHLJ010000238.1 GCA_016780745.1 Alphaproteobacteria bacterium
GGGCCAGCCTCGGTCACCACGAAGGCCCCGCGCTCGGCGATTAGCGTAATCTGTTGGCTCTGGTCCCGGTTATCGTGAACGATAATGCCACTCAGCTCGCCTGACTTTTGGCGGGCGCGGACATAGACCGTGATGTTCTTGGCGATGGTGTTGAAGACCCCTTCGCGCAGCAGGACTTCGGTATAGTTATGACGGATCTGGAACTGCAATTCCTTGAAGGCGCGGTAGGATAAGGGAATCAGGTAAAGCGTCATCACGTAGCAAAGCAATGTGATGATGACCGAGACCAAAAGCGCCGGACGCGCCAGGCGCATGGGGCTGAGGCCCGAGGCCTCGAGGACCACGATTTCGCGATCCCCGGTCATTCGATTGTAGATGAACAGGACCGCCGCGAAACCGGCGATGGGCATGACAATGGAAAGCCAAGTCGGCAACAGCAGCATCGTGAGATAAACAAAGGTCGCGAGCGGCAAACCACGATTGACGATCATGTCGACGAAACGCAACGACTGACTCAGCCAGATGACGCAGGTCAAGGTGACCACGACGACAATGACGGCGGTAAGAAGTTGCTTGGCGATATAGCTGTTTATGCTCACGCGGTCGTCTTATGTTCGTGGTTCCGACGGGCTAATTCGTTCCAACCAATGTAAGTTGGAGACCCTTGGGCATCATAGTGTCTTCAAGCGGTCGCGCCAGTGACATCTGTGGTAACAATGTCGCGGATGATTGACAGGGCATGATGGCCCCGTTACGGCTCGTCCAGGCCATTTCCAAGCAGGAGATCTCTGATGAAAATCGCGTTCGGCAAACTCGGCTTTCCCAAAAAGGGCGCGATCGTCCTGGGGGTCATGGATGACCGGAAACTTTCGCCGATGGGCGAAGAGGCCGATAAGGCGTCCGGTGGGTTGCTCACGAGTTCGATGAAGGCGAGCCGCTTTACCGGCAAGGCGCACCAGACACTCTCGGTTTTCACGCCGACCGGTCGGGTGCTTCTCTATGGGCTTGGCGATGGCCAGGGTATTGATACGTTGTGGTGCGAGAAGGCCGGCGGCACGATCGCGGCGGGCCTTGCGGGCTCCGGCGAAACCGAGGTCGCGGTGGCCATCGAGAGCCGGGGCGATGACAGTGCGTCGCCCGAGCTCAAGGCCGCCCATGTTGGCTATGGCGCGCTTCTGCGCTCCTATCGCTTTGATAAATATCGCACGACGCTCAAGGCCGAGGACAAGCCGACGCTCGTGAAAATGACCGTGATGGTCGATGGTCATACCAAGGCGCGCAGGTTATTCGCCGAGCTGGAAGCGGTCGCCGAGGGCGTCTTCCTGGCGCGCGACCTGGTCTCCGAGCCGCCGAACGTCCTGTATCCCGAGAGTTACGCCAAGATCCTGCAAGGCCTCAAAGCCGATGGTCTGAAGGTTCAGGTCCTTGGCGAGAAGGAAATGGAAAAGCTCGGCATGGGCGCGCTTTTGGGGGTCGGCCAAGGCTCGACGCGCGAGAGCAAGCTTGTGGTGATGCAGTGGGAGGGCGGCAAGAAGGGCGATCAGCCGATCGCCTTCGTCGGCAAGGGCGTCTGCTTCGATACCGGCGGTATCTCGCTAAAACCGGCGGGCGGCATGGAAGACATGAAATGGGATATGGGCGGCTCCGCCGTGGTGTCCGGGCTGATGAAAGCGTTGGCCGGGCGCAAGGCAAAGGTCAATGCCGTGGGTATCGTCGGCTTGGTCGAGAACATGCCCGACGGCAATGCCCAACGGCCGGGCGACGTCGTCACCTCGATGAGCGGGCAGACGATCGAGATCATCAATACCGACGCCGAGGGGCGTTTGGTTCTCGCCGACGCGCTCTGGTACACGCTGAAGAAGTTCAAGCCGAAATTCATGATCGATCTGGCCACGCTGACCGGCGCCATGATGGTCGCGCTGGGCCAAGTGAACTGCGGCTATTTCGCCAATGACGACGAGCTCTCGACCAATATGTCGGATGCCGCGAAAGCCGTTGGCGAGGGCGTCTGGCGGATGCCATTGGGCGAGGAGTATAACAAGATGATGAACTCCGACATCGCCGATATGAAGAACGCCGGGCCGCGCTTCGGCGGCAGCATTACCGCGGCGTGCTTCCTGGAGCGTTTCGTCGAGAAGTGTCCGTGGTCGCATATGGATATCGCGGGCATGGCCTGGTCGTCGAAGGACGCGCCGACGGTTCCCAAGGGTGGAACCGGCTGGGGCGTGCGCACCCTCGACCAACTGGTTCGGGCCAATTACGAGGGGTGATGCTGGCCGCGAGTCTTTCCCGGCCTCGGCGGACTGCTGTTCGGCAAAACTCTAGCCGTCGTCCTCGCGTAGGCGGGGACCTATGGGCAACGGTTGATAGGGCCGCCTGTTTCACCGGAAAAAGGGTCCCCGCCTTCGCGAGGACGACGGGAATGTGGGCCAGTATCGGTATCATCGATTTCAAGCCCCGAATTCACCGCGACGCTGGTATCGAAGACATCCCAACCCCTAGCCGACATGCAACAACAATATCCCGGACAACAGTGCGCGAGGGCAGGAATGCCGATAAGGTGGATGCATGACCGAGATCAGCTTCTACCACCTGACCGCCAGACCGCTCGAATGGGCGTTGCCGAAGCTGTTGGAACGCACCCTGGAGGCGGGGGAGCGGGCGCTGGTGATGGTCGCCAGTCAGGAACGGGTCGACTCGCTTAACAGTCATCTGTGGACCTATGACGCCAATTCCTGGTTGCCCCACGGGGCCGAGAAAGACGGCAATGCAGCGGAACAGCCGATCTGGTTGACGGCGGGTATCGAAAACCCAAACAATGCCGGTTTTCTGTTCCTCGCCGATGGCGCGACCTTGGACGATGTCGCGCCGTATAAACGCGTCTTTAAACTGTTCGATGGTCGCGACGACGAAGCCGTCGCCGCCGCCCGGGGTCGCTGGAAGGCGTATAAGGACGCGGGCCACACGTTGTCCTATTGGCAACAGGATGATCGCGGGCGGTGGAGCAAGGCGGCCTGATCGGAGGTGTCGTTTCTCCATTCCCGCCGATGACGCGATGAGGATCAGGCGTTACACTTCCGGGGTGTTGTCCTGGCGGAGTTTCTCTCATGCGTTTGCTACTGCTTCCCGGCGATGGGATTGGTCCGGAAATTTCCGATGTGGCCCGGCGGGTCGTCGAGGCGGTTGATCGACGCTATTCGCTCGGGATTGAGATCGAGGAACGCGAGATCGGCTTTCCCGCCCTCGAGGCGACCGGCACGACGCTTCCGACCGAGGTGATGGAGGCTGCGGCGAGCGCCGACGGCGTGATCCTCGGTCCCGTCGACAGCGCCGCCTATCCACGGCCCGAGGAAGGCGGGATCAACCCCTCCGCCGCTTTCCGCCGAACCTTTGATCTTTATGCCAATATCAGACCCGCCAAGGCGCGCCCCGGCACCGACGCGATGGCGCCGGATATCGATCTCATTTTGGTTCGCGAAAACACCGAGGGCTTTTATGCCGACCGCACGATGTTCGCTGGCAGCGGTGAGTTCATGCCGACGCCGGACCTGGCGATGGCCGTGCGTAAGATCACCCGTGACGGTTCTTACCGGATCGGTCACGCCGCCGCCGAGATCGCCGTGACCCGCGAGCGGCGCAAGCTGACCATCGTGACCAAGTCCAATGTCCTGACCCTGTCCGACGGCCTGTTCCGAGATTGTTGTCTCGAGGCGGCGAATGACTATCCCGGCCTGGAGATCGAAGAGGTGCATGTCGACGCCATGGCCTCGCTCTTGGTGCGCACGCCTGGCGCCTTCGACGTGGTGGTGACCGCGAACATGTTCGGCGATATTCTCTCCAATCTGGCCAATGAACTCGCGGGTGGTCTGGGCCTCGGCGCCTCGATCAACGCCGGAGATGGGCGGGCGATTGCCCAGGCGTCGCACGGCTCGGCGCCGGATATCGCGGGGACCGATCAGGCGAACCCCTCGGCCTTGGTGGCGTCGACGGGCATGTTGCTGGATTGGCTCGGCGAGCAATCCGACAGCAATGTCCTGCGCGAGGCGGCTCGGGTGATCGACGACGCGGTGAACACCGCGTTGGCCACGCCGGAAACTCGGACGATTGACATGGGTGGCACGCTCGGCACCCGGGCATTCGGTGACGCGCTGGTCGCGGCGATCGAGGAAGGTTGAGCCAATGAAGACCATCACCTTGCCTTGCGGCGAGACCGTGCCGGCCATGGGGCTCGGGACCTGGCATATGGGGGAACGGATTGGCGATCCCGCCGCCGAGGCCAGGGCGCTTTCCAAGGGACTTGATCTCGGCATCACCGTGATCGACACGGCCGAGATGTATGGCCGGGGCGGGGCGGAGCGCGTCGTCGCGCGCGCCATCGAGGGCCGGCGTGACGAGGTTTTTCTGGTCTCCAAGGTGTTGCCGCACAATGCCAGCGGTGAGGGTACGATCGAGGCTTGCGAGAAAAGCCTGACGCGGATGGAGGTCGAAGTAATCGATCTTTATTTGTTGCATTGGCCGGGGCGCTATCCCTTGGCGGACACGGTCGGTGCCTTCCGGGCGCTTCAGCGCGACGGCAAGATTCGCCATTGGGGCGTTAGCAATTTCGACGCGGACGAGATGGAGGACCTTTGGCAAGTACCGGGAGGTCGGGACTGTCAGATCAACCAGGTGCTTTACAATCTTTCCCGACGCGGCGTGGAATGGGACCTTCTGCCTTGGTCGCGGGATCACGCCATGCCGATCATGGCCTATTCTCCGTTGGAGCAGGGGCGGTTGCTGGATGACAAGGCCCTGGCGGCGGTCGCGGCGCGACACGGCGTGACTCCGGCGCAAGTCGCGCTTGCCTGGACCTTGCGAGAGGACGGCGTGATGACGATCCCCAAGGCGAGCGGGCTATCTCATGTCGAGGATAACCGCGCGGCCTGGGACCTTGTGCTCGACGCGGCCGACCTGGCTGAGCTTGATCGGGCGTTTCCGCCACCAACGGGCAAGCGATCTCTCGCCATTCTCTGACACGCGCGCTAGGCTGCGCCGGGGAATCGGGAGAATGCGAATGCGGAGTATTAGCTTTGCGTTGTTTTTCGTCGCGCTTGTGGTCCTAGGACTGCCGGGCGGGCGCGCGGCCCATGCGTTGGACGAAATCGTCGGCCAAGCGCGTGCGGTGAGTGGCGACACCATCAAAATCAAAAGCATCGACGACGGCAAGACGAGACGGATCCGGCTCTATGGAGTCATGGCGCCGGACCGCCGGCAACATTGCGAAACCCAAAATGGCGAGCCGGTTAACTGTGGGTACAAGGCCTTTGATGCCCTGGACA
The DNA here is from genome assembly GCA_016780745.1 of Alphaproteobacteria bacterium. Lineage (GTDB taxonomy): Bacteria > Pseudomonadota > Alphaproteobacteria > Thalassobaculales > Thalassobaculaceae > JADHLJ01. The sequence goes on from JADHLJ010000238.1 coordinate 5,319, forward strand.
CCATGATCCGCCGCAAGCGCATGACCTGTGTCGACTTGGAGAATGATAGCACCGGTCAACTGACCGGAACCTGTTATCTCGGCGACAAGATTCTCAATTCGCTTGTTGTTCGCGACGGATGGGCCTTGGCCTATATCGAAGAAACCCCCGATTTTCTCGGCTTGGAGGAGCGGGCCCGAGCGGCGGGTAAGGGAATCATGATCTATCGGTTTGAAAAACCGTGGATCTGGCGGGCCGAGCAGGAGAAAGCCAAAAACGGGAATTAGTGATTTTGACGTTACGATTGGAACTTAAAAATAAAAAATGGTTTCGGTTTTCGATATAAAACCAATTTATCCTTGAAGATTGTGAAATTTCATCCATATGTGAGTTGTCAATGCAACTCACCACGGGAGTCACGCCATGACGTCGACCCTCGAGAGAAAATGCCTGGAAATTCTGGGCGAGGCGGTCAACCGAACGGTAGGGACCGGGTTTGTCCACGCGGCGGTCGCCAAGGCGGCTGAGTCGCTTTCGTCCGGAGACCGTGAGAAAGCCGGAAAGGCCTTTAAGCTGCTGAGCGGCAAGGAGACCCGGAAAGTTCAATCCCGGGCCCTTGAGGACGCCGAACTCCTGCGTGATCACGGTGAGTTTGCCGACCCGATGGGCGACAGCGAGGCGAACCCGGCTTTCGCCCAGATTCGCCACGCCTCCCGAAAGCTAGGCAACGTCTAACGTGAGAGAGTCGGGCACCTAGTCTTAGGGTTTCCCACCAAGGATCGTTTCGATCTCGCTTTCGTTCATACCCGCGTTGCGGGCGGTATCGACGATATCGCTCCATGCCTCGCCGGCGAGTGGTAGACCGGAGGCCAGCCGTTCCGCCATCACCTGTTTTTCCTTCTCCCCGGGGATCAGGACCTCGCCGCCCGGTTCGGTCGGTCGCGAGCTCTTCAGGAAGGCGACATAGGACCGAACCTCGGAAACGAAACTATCGTCGGAATGGCCGAACGCCTCGGGCGACAGATAGATCGAGAACATGCCGTTGCAGAACCGCCGTTTCGGCTCGTTGAGCGCGCCGGCGCAACCGGACCCCGTCAGGGCGCCCGCCATCATCTCCATCAGGAAGTTCAAGCCCGAACCCTTGTGGTTTCCAAAAGCCCGAAGCGCCCCTGGCCCGTTATTCGGATCCGGGAACTGGCCTTGCGGAACCGTTCCGTAAAGTGGTTGAGGATCGCCGGTGACCACGCCCTCATCGGTGACGATCGCGTCATCGGGAAGCGGTTTGCCGCCCTTGAGCGCCACCAACGCCTTGCCCTCCGCGACGACGGAGGTCGCCATGTCGAGGATGATCGGGTCCTCGCCGTTACTCATCGGGATGCCGGCGCAAAACGGCGAGGTGCTCATCCTGCGGTCGATACCACCGAATGGCGCGACGATCAGGCTGCCGCGCACATTCACCATATGGATCGAAACCAATCCAGCCGCCGCCGCCCGTTCCGCCCAATCCCCGATCCGACCGAGATGACCGGCGTTCTGAAGCGCGGTGATGGCCATGCCATTCTTCGACGCCTTGGCGATGCCGATATCGACGGCTTGCTCGCCGACGGTCTGGCCGAAGCCGTATTTGCCGTCGATCACCGCGAGCATGTCGTTATCGAGCTTCACGTCGACCGTGACATCGGCGACCTGGATGCCGTCGTTCAGCCAGTTCGCGTAACGCGGCACGCGAATGACGCCATGGCTGTCATGGCCGCGCAGGTTGGCGCCGGACAGGCGCGTGGCGATGCGCTCGCCCTCGGCCCGGGAGCACCCGCTTCTGGTGAAGGTTTCGGAAACCAGGGCATTCAACGGCTCCACCTGGACATAGACGGAGCCGTTGTCGTCATGACGAACGGAGGCCATTCAGTTCCTCTCCCGCGCTTAGGATCGAACCTCGGATACCTGACCGGAAACGATCTGGGTCAGGAGCCGAACGTCATTGGAAAGCGAGGCGAAATCGAAGCCACAGGCATACATCTCCTTGATGTAGGACGGGGCCATGCAATGCAGTCCCGCCTTGATGCCGGCTTTCTTGGCGGTTTCCAAGACATGCTGGATCGCGTCATAGACCTGGCCGGGCTTGCGGTCGAGGCCCGGACCTTCGCCCATCGAAATCGCAAGATCGCTGGGGCCGACATAGATCCCGGTCAGGCCCGGCGTCGCGCAGATCTCCTCGACATTGGCGACCGCTTCCACGGTTTCGATCATCGCCATGGAAATGATCTGGGTGTTCGCCTGGTTGTGATAGTCGGGATAGATGATACCGGCGCGCACCGGCCCGGAGCTGCGATAGCCGTCGGGCGCGTAGCGGGTCGCGCCGACAAAGGCCTCGGCCTCGGCCCGGGTGTTGATCATCGGGCAGATGATGCCCATCGCGCCGGCGTCCAGCAGCTTCATGATGATACCGGCCTCGAGCCAGGGCACCCGGCACAGCAT
>JADHLJ010000239.1 GCA_016780745.1 Alphaproteobacteria bacterium
GGATTGAAGCCGCGACCCAAACGGACAACACCGGCGGAAGCGGCCCTGGCTTTCGCCAGGGATACGGCAATGGTGTCCGTGGCTTTGACAGACCTCGGTTGAATTCAACCAAAGCGTCCACCCTGTCTCCTGCCCCCAATACCGAATTCCTGGCGAAAGCCAGGATCCATGCCGAGGTCTGGCCCGCTGGATGTCGGCCGATCACCGGGGTTGGGAACGTTCCGTTGGATTGAAGCCGCGACCCAAACGGACAACACCGGCGGAAGCGGCCCTGGCTTTCGCCAGGGATACGGCAATGGTGTCCGTGGCTTTGACAGACCTCGGTTGAATTCAACCAAAGCGTCCACCTTGTCTCCTCCCCCCAATACCGGATTCCTGGCGAAAGCCCGGATCCATGCCGAGATGTGTCCTCCTGGATATCGGTCGATCACCAGGGCCGGGAACGCACCGTTGGATTGAAGCCGCGACCCAAACGGACAACACCGGCGGAAGCGGCCCTGGCTTTCGCCAGGGATACGGGGTGATGTTTTTGGCTTTGGGGGAAGTTCAGGGATCGCACCAAAGGCATCCCGCGCCACTCACCCCAGCTTCGCCGACACCCTCCCCAGCCGTTCGATCGCGTCCAACACGCCCTCCTGGCCGAAGCCCGGCCACTGGACCCGCGCGAGGAAGTGGTCGACGCCGAATTCCTCGCGGTAACGGGCGATCTCGTCCGCCACCTCGGCCTCGTCGCCGATGATGAAGCGGTCGGCGCAAAACTCATCAAAGCGATCCGCCAGGCTGGGGCCCTGGCTGGCGGAGTGTTGCCCCCAGGACGCGTAGGACTCGTATTTCGCCAGCAGATACGGGCGCGCCGCCGCCATGGCCGCCTCGCGGGTCGGACCGATGGCGACCTCGCGGATCAGGGGCTGGCCATGCGGATTGCTAGTCCCAGCCTCTTCCATCGCCGCTTTATAGATCCCCATCCGGTGCACCGCGTCATCGCGGTGCATGGTCGGCGGCACGACCCAGGGACAGCCGAGGCGCGCGGCCCGGCGCACCGCCGGCGGAATATCGCCGCCAACCCAGATCGGCGGGCCGCCCGGGCGCTTGGGGCGGATGCTGGCGCTGAGATTACCGACGGTGAAATGCTTGCCGCGGTGCTCGACACGCTCCTCTGTCCAGAGCCGGCGGATCAGCGGGATCGCCTCCTCGAACCGCTCGCGGCGATCCTCGAACGGCACGCCGAGCCCCTCGAACTCCTCCTCGCGATAGCCGACGCCGACCCCGAGGATGTAGTTGCCATTGGTGATCCAATCCAGCGAAGCCGCGTATTCCGCCACGATCACCGGGCTTTGCATGGCCAGCAGAACAATGGCGATACCGAACTCCATCCCCTCGCCCTCGGCCGCCAAACGCGCGATCAGCGGCTCGGCCTGGATCATCTGCAGCGGCTCGGATAGAAAATGCTGGCCCACCAGCACCGAGTCGAAGCCGTTGGCCTTGCAGACCCGGGTTTGCTCGCAAAGGTTAGCGACCTCCTGGCCAAGATCCGCGCCCTTGGGCCATTGGGTTGCCATATAGAGACCAAACTTCATCGCTATTCCTCCCTAGCGCGCCACCAATGTGATGGGCGGATCAGAGGCGTCGCCTTTTATCGGCGGCGCTCTTATGCTGTCGCCAACGAGCCTGCACGATCCGTTCGGCGGCGTCCATCCGGAGGAAGTTAAAGCGATGAAACTGGGACTAAGCATCGGCGGCCACGGCGCCAAATTCGCGTTGGACATGGATCTGATCAGCGAGGCCGAGAACCTCGGCTTCGATTCGCTGTGGACGTCGGAATCCTGGGGCCATGACGCGGTGACACCGGCGGCCTGGGCGCTGGCGCGGACCAGCCGGATCAAGGTCGGCACCGGCATCATTCAGATGACCACCCGCGCGCCGACGATGACAGCGATGACCGCGATCACGCTTCAGCAGATGTCCGGCGGGCGCTTCATCCTCGGCCTCGGCCCGTCCGGCCCGCAGGTGGTCGAGGGCTGGCACGGCGTGCCCTATGGCAAGCCGCTCACCCGGCTTCGGGAATATGTCTCGATCATCAAGAAAATCCTGGCCCGCGAGGGCGCGCTGGAGCACCAGGGCGAGCATTATCAATTTCCCTATAAGGGTGACGGCGCAACCGGGCTCGGCATTCCGCTCAAAAGCATCCTGCACGGCGATCCGTCCATGCGTATCGTCACCGGCGCGATCTCGCCAGCCGGGGTCAAGGCGGCGGCGGAATGCGTTGACGGCTTCATCCCGATCTACATGGACCCGACCCGCTTCGACGTTTTCGCGCCGCATATTCAGGCTGGTTTCGACAAGGCGGGCAACGGCCGGACCCTCGCGGATTTTGACGTGATGCCGATGTGCTACATCAATGTCGACGACGATGTAGAGGTGGCCAGCCGTCCGGTGCGCCAGAACGTCTCGTTCTATATCGGCGGCATGGGTGCCCGGGATAAGAACTTCTACTGCGACTACGCCAAGCGCATCGGCTTCGAGGAAGCCGCGACGAACATCCAGAACTTGTTCCTGGACGGCAAACGCGCCGAGGCGGCGGCGGCGGTGCCCCAGGAGTTGATCGATCAGGTCGCCCTGGTCGGCCCGAAGGAGCGGATTGTCGAAAAACTTTCCGACTGGAAAGCGGCGGCCAAGCAGCGGCACGTGGACACTCTGATCGCCCGCACCGGCTCGCCCGAGGCGCTACGGATACTGGCGGAGGCGGTTCTTTAGGCGGTTCCCCTTCCCTCGCGCCGTATCCTTGGCGGAAGCGAGAAATAGGCCGCTGCCTGCCTTGAAACGGCGCCCGCGACGGAAAACAAGGGCGGAAGCGGCCCTGGCTTTCGCCAGGGATACGGTGGAGGGTGGTTGACGTTGATCACGACAAACACCCCGCCCTCCAAGCCGAATTCCTGGCGAAAGCCAGGATCCATGCCATGATGTGTCCCCTTGGACATCAGTCGATCACCCGGGCCGGAAACGAGCCGCTGCCTTGAAACGGTAGCCGCGACGGACAACAAGGGCGGAAGTGGCCCTGGCTTTCGCCGGGAATACGATGGAGGATGGTGGAGGGTTTTGGGAGATAGTGATTGACCGGCAGCGGCGCGCCGACACTCCGCGGTCCAATGGGCGCGCCACTTCTGGCCGCGCTGCTGATGATCGGCGCGATGACGTGTTTTGCCACGATGGGCATTTTCATCAAGCTCGCCGCCGAACAACTACACGCCTTGGAAGTGGTGTTCTTCCGAAACTTCCTCGCGGTGCTGATGATGGTGCCCTGGCTGATCCGCCAAGGGCCGGGGGTGATGAAGACCAGGCGCATCGGGCTGTATGCCACGCGGTCCTTCTTCAACATTATCGGCATGACGGCGGGGTTCATGGCGCTCACGCTGATCCCGCTCGCCGAGGCCACGGCGCTTAGTTTCACCGCCCCACTATTCGCAACCATCGCCGCCGCGCTGTTCCTCGGCGAGATCGTACGCATCCGGCGGATCACGGCGCTGGCGATCGGCTTCATCGGCATGCTGATCGTAATCCGGCCCGGCGTCGAGGCGATCTCGCCCGGCGCGCTTCTGGCCCTGCTGAACTCGGTGACCATCGCGGTGACCATCATCATCGTCAAGAAACTCACGGACACCGAACAGCCGGCGACGATCGTCACCTATATGGTGCTGCTGCAGACACCGATGTCGCTGATCCCGGCGTTGTTTTACTGGCAGTGGCCGGAGCCGCTGATCTGGCTTTGGCTGATCGGGCTCGCCGGCGCGGGAACGCTCGGGCATCTGATGTACACCCGGGCGATCCAACTGGCCGAGGTCACGCAGATCCAACCGCTCGACTTTATCCGCCTGCCGATCATCGCGCTTCTGGCCTATGTCATCTTCGCCGAGGTTCCGACCATCTGGACCTGGCTCGGCGGCGCGGTGATTTTCGCCTCGACCGCCTATGTCACGCACCGCGAGGCGCAACTCGCCCGCGAACGACGGCGCGCGGCGGCCAAGGGTGGATGAGGCTGATCACAAGGCCGCAATCCCGATGCGAGAGCATTGTCGCTCTCGGTTTCGCCTGATACCGTCGGGGCATGAAAACCATCGGCGCTCTTGTGTTTCCCCAATTCGAACTCCTCGACCTCTATGGTCCGCTGGAGATGTTTGGCCTCAACCAGGAGGCGTTCAAGATCCACGTGGTCGCCGAGACCATGGATCCGGTCGCCGCGACGCCAGGCCCCAAGACCCAACCCGACGAAGCCTTCGGCGACCGCGAGCGCTACGATATTCTGCTGGTGCCGGGCGGCATGGGCTCGCGCCCCGGCATGGAGAATAAAGCTCTCTTGGGCTGGATCGCCGAGCAGTCCGAGCGCGCCGAGTTTGTCGCCACCGTCTGCACCGGCTCTGCCTTGCTGGCCGGCACCGGTCAACTAGACGGCAAGCGCGCGACCTCCAACAAGATGGCCTGGGAATGGGTGATCGCCCAGGGCCCCAGGGTCAATTGGGTCCACAAGGCCCGCTGGGTGGAGGACGGCAAGTTCTTCACCTCCTCCGGGGTTTCGGCGGGCACCGATATGAGTCTCGCCCTGATCGAGAAGCTGATCGGCGCCGAGGCCATGGAAACCATCGCCCGCCGCGCCGAATACGTGCGCAACGACGACCCGGATAACGATCCCTTCGCTTGAGACGCGGCGACGGGTTGGAATTACAGTTACGCTGGTGCAAAAAACACTTCGTCGTCCTCGCGTACGCGGGGACCTCCAACACGACGACGAAGGTCACTAGGACCGCCGTCTTTGGGAGGTCCCCGCCTTCGCGGGGACGACGTTAGTGACCGTGTAAACTTGAACCCTTCTCCACCCGCCCTAGGAGCCCCAAAGATGTCCGCCCTTCCCGCCTCCATGACCGCCATCGAGATTGAAGCCTTTGGTCCGCCCGAGGGGTTGAAGCCAACGTCCCGACCGGTCCCCACCCCAGGCGAGGGCGAGGTGCTGATCCGGGTCTCGCATGCCGGCGTCAATCGACCGGACGTTCAGCAGCGCCTGGGCGGATATCCGCCGCCGCCGGGCGCGTCGGACATTCCCGGGCTAGAGATCGCCGGCACGATCGTGGCGCTTGGCCCGAACGCCGGTGATTGGAAGGTCGGCGACGAAGCCTGCGCCCTGGTCTCCGGCGGCGGCTATGCCGAATACTGCACCGCGCCGGCCCCACAATGCCTTCCGGTCCCCAAGGGCTACACGCTGGAGCAGGCCGCCAGTGTCGTGGAAACCAGCTACACGGTTTGGGCGAACGTGTTCATGCGCGGCCATCTCAAGGCCGGTGAGACCCTCCTGGTGCATGGTGGCTCAAGCGGTATCGGCACCATGGCGATCCAGATGGCCAAGGCGTTCGGCGCGCGGGTCTTCGCGACCGCTGGCTCGGCCGAGAAATGCAAGGTCTGCGAGGATCTCGGCGCCGAGCGGGCGATCAACTACCGCGAGGAAGACTTCGTCGCGGTGATGAAGGAAGCGGGCCGCGCGGACGTGATCCTGGACATGGTCGGAGGCCCGTATATTCAGCGCAATCTCGACTGCCTCAATGTCGAGGGCCGGCTTTGCCAGATCGCGTTTCTACAGCCACCGGTGGTCGAGAAGTTCAACTTCCTGAAGATGTTGACCTTGAGGCTGACGCTGACCGGATCAACCCTGCGCCCGCGCACGGTGGAGCAAAAGGCCGAGATCGCCCGCGACCTGCGCGCCCATGTCTGGCCCCTGCTGGAAGACGGCTCGATCAAGCCGGTGCTGTTCAAGACCTTCCCCATGGCCGAGGCCGCCGCCGCCCATGCCCTCATGGAATCGAGCAAGCATATCGGCAAGATCATGCTGAAATGCGGCTAGCCTAACTGGCGTCGGTCAACGGCACCTCGACGACCCCGATCTCCCCGAAATCGGCGCTAAGGTGGTCGCCTGGCGCCACTCGGATCAATCCCGTGCAGGTGCCGGTGGAGACGATCTCGCCGGCTTTCAGGCCAACGGAGCCACGCAAGTGGTTGGCCAGCCAAATCATCACGTTGACCGGGTCCCCCAGCGCGCGTTCCCCCACGCCGGTCGCGACCTGCTCGCCATTGATCGACAGCCGCAGTTCATGCCTCGGCAGATCGAAACGCCGCCAGTCCGAGACCACCGCGCCAGTGCTGAGCGAGACATTGGCGCCGCCATCGGCGGTAACGCGGAACCGTCCCCCCTTGGCGATCCCCTCGGCGAGACGCGAGCCCACGACTTCCAGAGCCGGCGCGACACCATCGATTGCCGCCTCGACCTCGGCCCGGGAATACATCGCCTCGCGCGGCGGCAAATCCTGACCAAGACGCAGCGCGAACTCCCCTTCAATCCAGAGGTCATGGGCGGTAAAGACCGATACCGGCGCGCCGGAGGCGAAATTGTACCGCGCCGGAACCCGCGCCGAGCCTGGTTCGTTGGTGCCGAGCTTTGCCTGGCTCTCGGGCGAGGTGGAGCCCACTTTCCAGGCGTTTGAGGCCGGGCCGAGATGGCCAAACACCTCGGCCTGCATGGCATAGGCCTCAAGCGCGTCGCGCGGCCCCTCCTCGGCGCTCGCGCTAACCGTCCTGCCTTCGAGGCGCGCGGCCGCGAGTTGATCGGTAAATGAGCTCATGACGGACCTTTCATCTCGGATACGGAGGGTGCCGATAGCACCTTTTCATAGAACACACTGTTTGGATCGCCCTCGGGATAGTCGCCGAAGCGGGCGCATTCGGTGAAGCCTTGACGCTCGAACAGGGCCAGGGCCTCGGGCTGATGTATGCCGGTTTCAAGCTTCAAGCACGAAAGGCCGAGCGACCGGGCCTCGTGCTCCAGCCGCTCCATTACCGCGCGCGCCAGGCCGAGGCCTCGGGCCCGTGGGCTCACGAAGATCCGCTTCACCTCGCCATAGCCCTCATCGGTTACGAGGAAGCCGCCGCAGCCCAGGAGCTCGCCATCGACGGTGGCGCCGAAAAAGCGGTTATTGGCATCGGCCAGTGTCGCGGGATCAGTCAGATGCGCGCTTTCAATCGGATAGAGCGCGTGCATCAGCGCGTCCAATTCGGCGATCATCGCCAAAACCTCGGGCGCGCGCGGGTCGGCGGGCGCGATGGTAATCTCGGGGGGGGCGGTGGTCTTCATGGGGTTTCCAACTCCTCCAACAACTCCAAGGTCCGGGCGAGACCCTCATGGACCGCTTCCTCCGCCGTCCGGGGCGCCAGCGCGTCGCCAATAACCCGGTGCGGAATACCCGACCCGGCGAGCCAGGCGACGGGCTCGGCATTCGGTTGGTTAGGCGGGATGACCACGAGGGTATCCACATCATCCAGCACCACCGGCGTCTGGGCGGCGGTGTGCAGGAGGTAGACCGCCCCCTCCTCCGCGCCGTAGAGCCGCATGAATGGCAGCATCTCGACGCCCAATCCATGCAGTCGGGCGATCCCGGCGTCTCGGACGTAGTTCTGAATGGCGATGCCCGCGCAGACCCCGTTTATCGCCAGCCGGACATGCGCTCCGGCGCTCGCCAGGCGTTCCGCGATACCGATCCCCACCCAGTCGCCACGCCAGTCATGCACGACCACCCGCGATCCGGTCTCGGCCCCGGCCAGGACGTCTTCGTGATGCAGGATCTGGATCCCCTCGCCGCCCTCGATCGGCGGCATCCAGCGCCGGCTG
>JADHLJ010000240.1 GCA_016780745.1 Alphaproteobacteria bacterium
CGCAGCGCCAGCAGATCCGCCTCGGTGCCGCCACTGGTGAAGATAACCGCCTCGGGAGCCGCGCCAAGCAATGTTGCGACGCTCCGCCGCGCGCGCTCCAGGACCGCTCTTGCCGCGCGGCCGGCGCGATGCACCGAGGACGGGTTTCCAGGCGCGGTCATGACCGCCAGCATGGCCTCGCGGGCCTCGTCCCTTAGCGGCGTCGTCGCGTTGTAATCGGCGTAGATCATGGCCCGAAGATACTCCATTGGCACACGAAGACCAGATCGGCTCCGCCCCGCCTGCCTTGCCCCACGCGGATGAAATCACGTCCATATGCGGGGAAAGCTTGAAAAATGCCATCAACAAAGAGATATAGACGCTCCGGTTGGCTGGAAGTCCGGCCCTGGCGCGTCTCGCGCGACCGGCGCGCCTGTCTTGGAAGGATACGGTCCTAATGCCCGAAGTGATCATCAACGGCCCCGAGGGCCGGCTTGAAGGCCGGTACATGCACGGCAAGTCGGAGACCGCGCCACTCGCGCTCATGCTGCATCCCCACCCCGAGCACGGCGGGACCATGAACAACAAGGTCGTCTATTCGATGTATCAGAGTTTCGTTGCGCGCGGGTTCTCGACGCTGCGCTTCAACTTTCGCGGTGTTGGACGATCGCAAGGCGTTTACGACCGCGGCGAGGGTGAGTTGAGCGACGCGGCCTCGGCGTTGGATTGGCTGCAATCCTACAACCCCAACGCGCCGTTCTGCTGGATCGGCGGCTTCTCCTTCGGCGCCTGGATCGGCATGCAGTTGCTGATGCGCCGTCCCGAGATCACTGGCTTCCTGTCCGTGGCGCCTCCCGCCAATGCCTTCGACTTCAGCTTTCTCGCCCCCTGCCCGGCCTCGGGCCTAATGGTTCAGGGCGACGCGGACCAATTGGTGCCGCCGGACTCCGTCAAGAAACTGGTGGAGAAGCTTTCGGCCCAAAAAGGCATCGTGATTGACTACACGCTGATCCCGGGCGCGAACCACTTTTTCAGCGGCCAAATCGACCCGATGATGAAAGTCGTCGACGACTATCTGGACAAGCACCTGCCCGAGGGCTTCGATCTGCCGGTGGAGAAAAGTTGATCCTTGGTCGTGACGCCAAGTTTCGTCACGTTTTGAACGCCCCTGATCGATCTAGCCTGCCCCTTATTCGTCGCGCCGGCGAAAGCCGGGGCTCATGGCAAGCGGTGGTGAGCCCCTGTTTTCACAGGGGCGGCGGGAGAAGAGCGGGGTAGCGGCGTGTAACGAACTCGCTCCACAAACCCGCGCACTCGCCTCTAAAAGAATCGCGTCACCCGGAAGGTCACGAGATCGTCCTTGCGCACACCCGAGAGGACGTCGTTCGGGGCAATGTTGATGAAGGCCCGGGCCTCGATCTCGACCTTCCAATCGGCACCGATCCGCCGTGATGCCTCCAGGGTCGCCAAGGTCGAGCGGTCGCCCACATCGACGATGGCGCCCGCCAGTAAGGTCGTGTCCTCGGGATCGTTCAGGGCCAGACGCGCGCCGAGGAAGATATCGTTCTCAAACACGGTCGAAGGGGCGTCTCCGTTCTCGTCCCGGCCATCGAATAGATATTCCGCCAACAGCCCGAGATCCGCGTTGGTCTCTTGGATCTGATAGAGCGTGTACTCAACCCCGGCCACCGCCGCGGCGAAATAGCTGCCATGGCCTCCCCGGCCGATCGCCTCCAGTTTCCAGAGCCAGGCATCGGCGGTGTATTGGATATCAACGCCGGTCTGGTCGATACGGTCATAATGTGGGCGAAGCGCCGGGCCGGATGCCCCAGCGACAACGGACAATCGCGGCTCTCGGCTGGTGCCGTGGAAATGGGAAATGCCAAGGTCGATATCGCCGATGACATGGCTGTATCGGAGCGCGAAGTCGATGGCTTGATCCTCGCGACCGGCATCATAGGTCGCGTCATCGCTGGCGATCGGCAAGGCGCCACGAAGCCGGGCGTCATCACTCGGGAAGGAGCGTTCGCGAAAGCCCGGCAGCACGAAGCCGGTGAGCGTTCCCCAATCCCGGCTGACCGACAACTGGATCATCGGCTGGCCCAGCTTATCCTCGCCGTCCAGATCCTCGACCTGGTCGTTCTGATTGACGATATCGACCAGATGCCTGGATTCCGCGACACCCCAAAACACCTTGTCGATGCCGACGACCAGATCATGGCTTTCGCCCAGATGCAGCCAATTGGCCTCGCGGATGTCGACATGGCTCCGGTTGTCGTCATCCTTGTCAAGCCGCAGGAAGGGTTTGACGGTGACCCTGTCGTCGCCGTCATTCCACGAATAGACGATCTCCGGTTCGATGAAAAATGACGGAGAGAGCGTGTTGCCGGACTGTTCGGAAAACGCCGGCTTGTTGGCGAAGACCCGCGCTTCCAATCCGGCTTCCACCGACAGATCCCAGTCCCCGGCACCCTCCTCGGCCACCACCGGCAGCGGTCCGAACAGAGTGAGACAGACACCCATCCAGACCAGGGCCGCGAGCCCGAACCTTCGTGCGAACCCCATGGGCTAGCCTGCCCGCTTCAGACGATTCTTGCGGAAGTCCTTCTCCGTCAAACCAACCTTGAAGACATAGTCCGAGAAGCTCAGAACCGTCGACTTTCCGGTCTGCGCGTTGACCATATCGAAGGTATGGCTACGCCAGTATTGTCCAAGATATTGCCGGTAGTCCTTGAACAGAAGGGTCTTGAGCAACGCCCCCTTGCGATCATGGAACTCAACCTTGCGGGGCTGATAGTCCGTGGTGTCCGTCCAGACCACCTGTTTGGTGTAACCGGAATGCTCATAGACTGGGATGCGTTCGGTGACATGACAGGTCAACTCACCGCACGCCTCGTCACGCAACCATTTATAGGTGTAGCGCTCGACCTCCTGGCTCACCAGATCCTCATAGGCGAACTCGGAGCCCACGAAAGGACCTGATTTATTACGTGAAGAAATTCTCTTAACTCTTTTCAATGCTGGAAGAAATATCCATTGATCATCAGGGTCGAGAATCTTCGTGTGAGAGAGGAACGCGGTTCCCTCGATGTCCCTCGGCTTGAAAAACACCGTCACGCTGCGATCGCCCAAGCCCGGCTCGTTCATCTCCAAGGACCGCAATCGGAGATCACGAACGCTGGTGTCGCCGTGGGCGTTTTTCAGGGTCATGGTGAGGCGTACGTCGCTGTCACCCCAGCCCTGATCGCGCTTGTCTGTCTCCAGCGCGATCGCCCGCCCCTTCTCCTCGGGGGTCTCCGCGAGGACCGGCGATGCGAGCAATGACAAGGCCAGCAGTCCGGCCAACAATCCAAACGGTGGGGTTTGTGTCAGACGTCTCATAAACCTACTCCTTCGGTTGAGTGGCTGTTGTCGCGTCGGAGGCCCGGTTCCGCCGGCCATCAAGCGCGAGAAGCAACGCTGGCAGCAACAGGAAATCGACCACGATCGCCATGAACAAGGTGATCGCGGTAAGCTGTCCCAAGGTTGCGTTGATCTTGAAGGTCGAGAGCGAGAGCACCGCGAAACCGGCGATCAGGATCGCGGTTGTCACCCAGAGCGCGGTGCCGACCGTCGAGAAGGCGTACCGCACCGCCGCCTCGGCATCGGCGCCGTGATATTTCTGGGCACGCTGATACTTCGAGAGAAAATGCACGGTCGCATCGACGATGATGCCCAGCGCCGTCGCGGTAACCACCGAGGATGCCAGCCCAATCTCGCCGACCAGAACCGCCCAGACACCGAATGCCATGATCGGCGGCACCAGATTGGGCACCAGCGAAATCAACCCCAGACGCACGCTTTTGAGCGCGATCATCAGCGAGGCCGAGATCAGCAGGAACGCGGCCAGTGTGCCGGTCAGCATCCCCTCGATATTGCGCTTGGCGATATAGGCGAACATCACGAAGGGACCGGAGGCCTCGGTTCCACCGGCCGAGGCGAAGTTCGCGTCCAGCCATGCCTCGGCGTCCCGGTCGAGGGCCCGCAGCTCGTTCGTGGTGATGTTCTCCAGGGTGGCGATCACCCGGGTCGCTGATTTGTCGACATTGATCTGATTGTTCAGATCAAGGCCATAGGGCAGCGACATCTCGAACAGCAGCAGATACTGCGCCGCCAGATCACGTTCCTCCGGCAGTCCATAGAAGGCTGGGTCATCGCCATGCATGTTGCGGTTCAGGCGCTTGAAGATGTCCGACATGGTTTGCACGTGGACCACCATGTCCTTGGCCCGCAACCATTCGGTGAAGGCCGCGAGACCGGCGAGGTATTCCGGGTCGCTGATCCCGCCCTCGTCCGCCGCCGGCAGCGACCATTGGGCCTGATAGATGCCGGACAGTTTCTCCATGGCGAAGTCGGTATCGGCACGAAACTCGATCGACGGATCGAAATATTTCACGAACTGATCGTTGAGTTCGATCCGGGGGATCAACGCGCCAAGCCCGACCACCACCACGGCGGTGCCCCAGAGCAAAGACTTGCGGCGCGCGATGACGAGGCCGGCGAGGCGATCCATCGCGGTACTCTTGCCATTCTCGGCGACCTTGACCCGCACCGGCAGCACCGCCATCAGCGCCGGGAGAAACATGATTGAGTAGAACCACGCCGCGATCACGCCCATCGCGGTGATATTGCCGAGATCCCGGAACGGCGGCGCGTCGGAGAAATTGAGGCTGAGAAACCCGATTGTCGTGGTCAGGCTGGTGAGGAAGACAGGATGGAAATTGACCCGGAGACTCTCGACCAACGCCTCGCGCTTGCTCGCGCCCCGGCGCATCTCATGAAACATGGTGACAAGGACATGGATCGAATCCGCGATCGCCAGTGTGAGGATGATGGTTGGCGCGGTAACCGATGGCGGTGTCAGCAGGATACCCAGCCATCCAGCCAGGCCCATCGCCGTGGCCGCCGAAAGGCCAATCACCATCAGGGTCGCGAAAGTGCCGGAAACCGACCGCAGCAAACCGATCATGACCACCAGCAACACGCCATACATCAACGGTACCAGGGTCTTGATATCCCCCTCGGCGGATTCGGAAAACGCGTTGTTCAGCGCCACCGATCCAGTAAGCGCGACACGCGCGTCCGGATGCTTGGCGCGAAAATCGTCGGCCAGGGCCCGCGCGGCCGCCATTGCCTCGGGGATCTCGGATTCCGACTTCAGGGGGAGCGTCGCGGTAATGTTCACCGACGTGGTGCGCGCATCCTCGGAGATCAGACGATGCAGGATCAGCGGTTCGGCCAACGCCGCGGCGCGGATACGCGCGAGGTCTGCGGCGTCGAGCGGGCTGTCGGCGCCCACCAGATCCTCGACCGTCAACTCGTCCTCGTCGGCGGTGGAGTTCTGGAAGTTGGTGATGCTGTCGACCCGCGTGGTGTAGGGCACCTTCCAGGCTTCCTCGGTCATCTCGCGGATACTGGTCAGCAATTCCGGGGTGAAGACATCGCCTTCGGCGGGATGGATGACGATCGAGATGTTGTCGTCCCGGATATAGACCCGCTGGAGCGACTCGAAGGCCTGCAATTGCGGGTTCTGCTCACTGAAGAAAACCCGATAATTGGTGGAGAATCCTAGAAATTGGCCGCCGGACGCGATCATCATCGCGCCGATCAGGCTCGCCACAATCACCAGCCAGCGCCAACGGAGCACCCAATTGGCGTAAGCGGTCACCCGATGTCCGTTGCCATCACCGTTGCCATCGCCGCGCGTCGTCCCGCTATTTCCAATCGCCATGCCCGTCTCCCGCGCAGGTTCGAATTCTCGACGTGATATCCATCCGTGCTAGAGTTGTATCCAGGGAGCCACGCCCCATGTACAGTGCTCTGGTAAACTGCACGGTGTAGTTTCAGTAAACTGAGTAGTGTACCTGGAATCGTCAAGAGGGTTTATGAACGTCGCGGCCAAAAAAATTGTCGAACTCGAGGATCCGCCGACCAAACGCGAGCAAATCGTCGAGGCGGCCTGCCGGCTGTTCCTTGAAAACGGTTATGAGCTGACGTCGATGGATGCCGTCGCCTCGGAGGCGAATGTCTCCAAGCGGACCGTCTACAGCCACTTTCAAAGCAAGGAGCTCTTGTTCACCGACATCATGGAGGACATGTGCCACCTGTTTGGCGAGGGAGCGATCGATACGATCGACTTCGACGCGGCGCCGGAGGATTTCCTGCGCGCCGCCGGGCGCTTCTTGCTCTCGAAGGTAATGGACACCAATCTTCAGGCGATGATGCGCGCGATCATCTCGCAAGTCGGCAGTTTCCCCGCGATGGGCGAGAAGTTCTGGCTGACCGGGCCCGGTTCGTTTCAAACGGTGGTCGCCGACTATCTGCGCGCCCAGGACGCCGCGGGGGTCCTGAAAGTCCCGGACCCCAAGGTTTCGGCGAGCCTGTTTCAGGGAATGGTGGCGGGTCCACATTTTTTACCGATGATCTTTACCGGCGCCGCCGATCGATCCCCCGAGACGGTCGAGAACACCATCGAGGCCGCTGTTGCGCTATTTTTAGCCGGCCATAACGTCTCATCACGGTCTGTTGATTTGCCCGTGACCGAGAAAAGCCCAATTTCCACATTGGGTTTGGGAAAGCAGGAGGGCAAGGATGCTGATTAAGCGCAAGCGTGGTTGGGAAGTCGCCGAACGCGACGCGACACCGGAATCAACCTATATGAACCGGCGCTCGCTGGTTAAGGCCCTGGCGGCCGGTCCACTCTTGGCGATGGGCGGCGGGCTCGCCGGATGCTGGGATGAAGCGACGGCGTCGAACCCGCCCCAGATCGTCGATGTCCCGCCCGACCCGAGCGCGCATCTCTATCCGGTCCAGCGCAACCTGCGCTACAAGGTCGAGCGTCAGATCACCGACGAGGCCGATGCCACGACCTATAACAATTTCTATGAGTTCGGCTCCCACAAGAGCATCTCGATCGCGGCGCAAGCTCTCAAGATCCGCCCCTGGACGGTGACCTTCGACGGCATGGTCGAAAAGCCGGTGAGCATCGGTATCGACGATCTGCTCAAGCAGATGCCGCTGGAAGAGCGGGTCTACCGGCACCGCTGTGTCGAGGCCTGGTCAATGATCGTCCCGTGGAGCGGTTTCCCCATGGCCAAGCTGGTCGAGCTCGCCAAGCCGCTCTCCTCGGCCAAGTACATCAAGATGCAAACCTTCCAGGACCCGGAGATCGCGCCCGGTCAGAAGCAACATTGGTATCCCTGGCCTTATGTCGAGGGCCTGACCATGGCCGAAGCGACCAACGAGCTCGCCTTCATGGTGACCGGCGTCTACGGCAAGCCGGTGCCCCGCCAGATGGGCGCGCCGCTGCGCTTGGCGGTGCCGTGGAAATATGGCTTCAAGCACATCAAGTCGATCGTGCGCTTCACCTTCACCGACAAGCGTCCGGTCTCGTTCTGGGAGGAAATCCAGGGCGCCGAATACGGTTTCTGGGCGAATGTGAACCCCAAGGTGAACCACCCACGCTGGAGCCAGGCCACCGAACGGACCCTCAGCGGACCGCGCGTGCCGACCCAGCTCTATAACGGCTACACCGAATACGTCGCCGATATGTACAAGGATATCAAGGGCGAGAACCTGTTCATTTAAGGCTTCTTTCCGCTTGAACGCGCTTTCACCGCCCCATTGCCCACGCGATGGGGCGGTTTTCGTTGGCGCCAATGTTTCCGC
>JADHLJ010000241.1 GCA_016780745.1 Alphaproteobacteria bacterium
GGACGTGATTGGGTGCGTCTAGGCGCGACCGATCTCGGTATCGACTGCCTGCGCCGACGCCTGCAAGGGCTTCCGGTGGATGAACGGATTGATTTCGAAAAGCGGTAATGCGTGATTCACTTTCCGGCGCGCGGGACGGCTATTGAAGTCACATGCCCGATTGGGGCAAGGTCAAACACCGATTTCGCGACTCACGCCATATTCACTATTCGCGCCGTTAACGTCCGCGCCGCCTCCAATCGGCGGGTAACATCCGACCGGCGCCTCGCGCCTCGACAGCTTCCTCCAAAAACGCCTCGAACTCGCGGACGGCGGACAGGTCCGAGAATAGTTTTTCTCGCGCGGCGATCCGCGATCTATGGCGCAAATCCTCTCGGCGCTCCGCGCTCTGTCCGAGCGACACCGCCATAGCGGCATAATCCGAGATTTCATCGACCACGGGAGCGTCACTTATGTCCATCCGCGCATAGGCGGCCGCGACGATCCGGCCCCGCATGAAACGACCTGGCCAAGTCACGGTTGGGGTTCCGTGAACCATCGCCTCGTACATGGTGTTCCCGCTCCCGAAGTGGATCGGGTCCAACAGCACATCGACCACCCCCATCAGTTGCAAGAACCGGGGAAATGACTGGCGTGGTAGAAATGTCGTCCGTTTCAGCAGGATGGGATGGTTGGCCTCCCATCGCTGGAGAAGCTGGTCGGTCTGGACGACGTGCCCCGCCGCCAAGAACACGATATGACCGTCGGGATCGCGTTCGGCGATCTCGGCCAGGACCGCATCGAACTCCGGATGAAGCTTGAACAAGCTCTGAGGGCACGCGTACAGCGTCCCAGTCTTCGGCAAATCGAAAATCTCTCGAGAGGCGATGGTGTCGGGAACGGTTGGCGGCTCGTAGAAGCATGGCAGCCCCGCGAGTTTCACCAGACGTTCAGTATAAAACTGGTCGGCGTTCTCAGGCTCCAGGACGGCCGATGAAATGAAATAGTCGATGGTATCCAAACCGGTTGTGTCCGGATGGCCCCAAGCGACCGTCTGCACCGGCGCGAGGCGCGCGTAGGCTAGAAAATAGGTCGACGCCGTCATCCCTATATCGGGGTAGAACAACACGTCGAGCTCAAGTCCCGCCAGAATCCGGCATTGTTCTTCCCGGCCAACGGGCAAGGTCAAAGTCCGATCCACAATGCCGTCGAGGTAGGATCTAAAGTCATCATCTCGCGTGCCCGGGGTGTGAATGAGAAAAACCTCGAACCGCCTCCGATCGATATGAAGAAGAAATCCCTGGTACAGTTTTCCGATCGTGTGATTGGACAAATACTCCGAAATGAAGCCCACGCGAATTCGGCGCTCCCTCGGATTCGGTGCTTTCCAACTGTCGATGTATTTCGCCGTGTAAGCGAGGTTTGGCACGGTGGCGCGCATCATCCGGCGCAAAGCTTCCATCAAGGCGCGGTCGTCTTCATTGTGGTAGGCCAGATAAAACGCCGGCGCTCCAAGTATCTCGGCGGGATTTTCCAACGCCGGGGGAAACCGTCGAAGCCGCTCGATCCCTTTCTCGTATCGACGCCGCCAGAAGGCTATATCTTCGGGGGAACGGGAGATCGCCGGCAGCGAAAGCAGATCTCGGAAGGCGAATTCCACGCGATCCGGCCTTAAGCAAAACGCTCGTCGGAAGGCCAAGGCCGCGTCGAGATTGCGCCATCCAAACTCGCTCACGATGCCGTAATTCACCCAAACCCGCCAGTCATCGGGCGCCTGTGCGACGGCGCCGCTCAGCAACGTCGCGGCGTCACGGATACGACCGGTCCGTCGCAGCAATTCCCCCAGGGTTAACAGCTGTTTGATATCGGTCGGCTCGATAGCGATCGCTTTTTTGATGTCGTTTATGGCGCCGTGTAAATCCTCGTCCAAGGACTTCAGCGTCGCCAGTAGTGCAAAGAAGGATGCCCGCCCCGGGTCAATCACGCATGCCGCCATCGCGTGGCGAATTGCTGGCCCCAACTCATTCGCGCGGGCTTTCGCGACCGCTCGATTGGCCAAGCGCGGGGCGTCCAAATCCTCAACCATGTACGCGCCTTCCGCGAAAACGACTCACCATATCCTCTGTCTAACGCCTAACCCAGGGTACGCAACCACTTACGGATAGCGTGCACGAAGGGTAAATGCTTTGGGCCGAACCGATACAGCGTTATGGTTGGAGGCGATGAGACCTGTGACCTGATACGGGAAAGTGAAATGTTTCAACATGTGGCCGCCCGCGCCTTGGCCGACGCGAATCGCGCTCTGCATTGCGCGTTCGAGCCGTTATCCATTGAGCTACAATGTGATGGGCAAAGCACTTATCTGGCCATCGACGCAAGCGGCGCGACGCTGACCGCCGCCCCCGGCGAGGCCGCCATTGATTTCACTCTCACCGCCACCGCGTCGGCTTGGAACGAGCTGGCCAGCGCCGAGCCAAAGCCCGGCTTCCAAAACCTCTCGACGATGCGCCGCACCCAGAACCTCATTGTCACCGGCGATATGGTTCGGTTTCAACGGCATCTCTTGTTGCTGGAGATGTTATTCTCGAACTTGAGCGACGCGGGCGCGGGCGAGCCCGCGCCCATCGCAGAGCCGTATATCGAGCCTGTCACGGGACGCTATCTGAACCTGCAATTCGAAGGCCGGCCACACCGGATTTATTTCGAGGAAGCGGGCGACGGCATCCCTCTTATTTGCCTGCACACCGCCGGCAGCGACGGCCGTCAATACCGGCACCTGTTGAATGACCCGTCGGTCACCGATCGGTTTCGCGTCATCGCCTTCGACCTGCCCTGGCACGGCAAGTCCTCACCCCCCCCGGGTTTCGAGGCCGAGGTCTACGAGCTGACCACAGATCGCTATGTCGCGGTCGTCATGGCCTTCTTCGACGCTCTCAAGCTTAAGGACCCGGTGGTGATGGGGTGTTCCATCGGTGGCCGCGCGGTTCTTCATCTCGCGCTTCGCCATGGCGCGCGTTTTCGCGCCGCGATCGGCTTGCAATCCGCGTTATACGCCGAGGATCGCAGCCTCGGTGACAAGGCCCCGGACATGGCGCTGCACCGCCCGGACATTCACGGTGGTAAGACCGCCGGCGCCCTGATGGCCGGCATGACCGCGCCGCAATCCCCCCGCGCCGAGCGCTGGGAGACCATGTGGCACTACATGCAAGGCGGCCCCGGCGTGTTTATGGGGGATCTGCACTACTATTTCACCGACGGAGATCTGCGAAACGGCCTCGCCGAGCCGCTGCGTGATTCCCCCTGTCCGATTTATCTCCTGAGTGGCGAATACGATGCCTCGGCGACCCCGGCGATGGGCGAGGAACTCGCGGGCCTCATCGGCGCCGCTTATTTCCAGGAAATGAAGGCCGTCGGCCATTTCCCCATGTCGGAAAACCCGGACGCGTTCCGCGGCTATCTGCTGCCGGTGCTGGAGATGATCGAGGCGCGCTAAAATTTTTGAGAGTTGGTGGAGCCGCCCGGATCAAAATTAAACCGAGACGAGGCCTGTTCGACCTCAGGAGAATTGGTGGAGCCGCCCGGAACGATATTGAACCGAGACGAAACCAGTTCGACTTTCGGAGAATTGGTGGAGCCGAGGAGGATCGAACTCCCGACCTTCGCATTGCGAACGCGACGCTCTCCCAGCTGAGCTACGGCCCCACCGACGCGGCGGAAAATAGGGGGAGGTTGGGTTCGGTTCAAGGGAAATGTCGCGACCGCGGAACAAATATCAAAAACCGTCCGTTCGCGGGTCTATTCCAGCCATTCCTTGAAGCGGCCAAGAGTGTATCGGCAGGCCCCGCGCTTTTTCGATGCCGGGTCGACGCAAACGCCCTTGCCGTCTGGCTTACCGCTCTTGAAGACACCCGTAAAACGGTGTCCGGTTTCGAGAAACAACGTGCCCTCGCCCTCGCGGACACCTTTGACGAAATCGCCCTCGTAACGCCAACCCGCGGTCGGCGAGGCGTATGTTCCCCGACCGTGTCTCAGGCCGCCGAGATAGGCGCCCTCGTGCCAGTCACCGTTGCGCCATTCCGAGCGCCCCTGGCCCGAGAAGACATCGCCGGTGAATTGACCACGATAGAGCCAACCGCGCGGCGACGTCACTTCACCTTCGCCATGGCGCGAGCCATCGCGCCACCCACCCTCGTAACGCTCGCCGGATTTGTAGATCCTTGTCCCCCGGCCATCCGGAACGCCGTTCGCGAGATCACCCTCGTATCGACCGAAACCAGGGCCTTGGATTGAACCCTCGCCGACGACGCGTCCGTCGGTCGCGACACAGGTACAGGACAGCTCTCGATTACCGAGCCCGTCGGCGCGCCTGAAGACAGCGACCAGTCGGCCCGCGCCTTCGGCTCGTCCCTCGCGGCACGCGCCTTGCCAATCCAGCGAGGAAACCGACAAGGCGCCCACCCAAATCTCGCAACCCGCCTGATCCCGGAACCAACCCGGCGCTGCCGCCACCGAGATTGTTGGCGTGGCTATCAGCGTAATCGGGACGAATAACAGAGCCATGATCAGCCCCGCGACGGGCACCACGGGGGTCGCCGACTTGCGCCAGGCCACCAAAATCCCTATCTCAGCCCCAGTGCTTGCCGAGCGGCCTCGCCACCAGTAGGATTCCGCGACGCCGCGCGACGGAGAGATAGCGCCGATGTATGCCTTCGCGAACCTGCTCAACACGATCATCAGCCTGTATATCTGGTGCCTGTTCATCTTTGTCATTCTAGGATGGCTGGTCCAATTCGGCGTGATCAATACGCAAAATCGGGTCGTCTATCTGGTAATGGATTTTCTCTATCGGATCACCGAACCCGCCCTGCGGCCCATCCGCCGATTCGTGCCCAATCTCGGCGGGATTGATATCTCCCCGATCCTGCTGGTTCTAGTGTTGATCTTCATACGAGACTTCGTGGTTGTCGACCTCGTGCGGATGTTCGGCTAGGACAGTGCCGTTCGACATTGGCGCGGGCGATGTGAAAGTCCGGGTCCGACTGAGCCCCGGCGGGGCGCGTGATCGGGTGACAGGGGTCGCGGCGGATGAAAACGGTGTCGCCTGGTTGACAGCATCGGTCACCCAGCCCCCGGAGAATGGCCGCGCGAACAAGGCATTGATTCGCTTGCTCGCCAAGGAGTGGCGGGTTGCCAAGTCATCAATCCAGGTGACCAAGGGACGGACTAGCCGGCGCAAGGTTCTAAGCGTCGCCGGCGAGACCGGGGTGATAACGGATAAACTCGCTGAGTGGCTTAGGCATCGGCGCGGGGACGAAATAACGTGAGGGAAGCATGGCGGAAGCGGCGATCATCGACGGCAAGGCCTTCGCGGCCGGTCTCAGGGAGCGGGTTGGCGCGGCGGTCACCGCGCTTAACACGGCGCATGGCAAGGTCCCGGGCCTCGCGGTCGTGCTGGTCGGCGAAGACCCGGCGAGCGAGGTCTATGTGCGCAACAAGGGCAAGCAGACCGCGGAATGCGGCATGCGCTCGATTGAGCACAAGCTGTCGGCGGAGACCGATCAGGATACCCTGCTGAAACTGATCGCGGACCTTAACGCCGATGACGGTGTGGACGGCATCCTGGTTCAGCTGCCATTGCCGGATCACGTGGACCCGCAAGCGGTGCTGGACGCCATTGACCCGGCCAAGGATGTCGACGGCTTTCATGTCATCAATGCCGGAAAGCTGGCGACCGGCGGTGATGCCCTGGTGCCGTGCACCCCGATGGGCTGCCTGTTGATGCTGAAGGATCAGCTCGGCGACCTCTCCGGCAAGAACGCGGTGGTTGTCGGACGCTCCAACATCGTCGGCAAGCCGATGGCGGCGCTGCTGACCCGCGAGAGCTGTACGGTGACGATCGCGCATTCCCGCACCAAGGATCTGCCGGCGGTCTGCCGCGGGGCCGACATCCTGATTGCCGCGGTCGGCCGTCCCGAGATGATCAAGGGCGACTGGATCGGCGAGGGCGCGGTGGTGATCGACGTCGGCATCAATCGCATTCCGGCGCCCGAACGCGGCGAGGGCAAGATGCGGCTGGTCGGCGATGTGGCCTTCGCCGAAGCCAAGGCTGTGGCAGGCGCGATCACGCCGGTGCCTGGCGGTGTCGGCCCGATGACGATCGCGGTCCTGTTGCGCAATACCGTCGAAGCCGCGTGCAGACGCCGCGGCTGGGAGATGCCGGAGATCTAGGCTTCGGTCTCTTCCGAGGTCGACGGCATGGCATGGCCCGACGGCAAGGCATAGCGAAGCACGCCCTTGGCTTCCCGGATATCAACCGGCTTGCCCTTGCGCAGGGCCTGGAGTTCTCCCGAATCCTGCAGCATTGCCGCGGCGCGTCCGACATTGCGGAGCAGCGGGCGCCACTTAGCCGTCTCGGTCGGATTTCCGCCCGCGCGCCGCGCGACATCGGTGGGGGCGATCGACTTGCCCGGCCCGGCTTCAGCCAACATCTCGCGCGTGATAGCCTGGAGCGTGTCTTGATCGGTCTTGGTTCTTGTCATGCCGTGACCATATGCTGTTAAAGCCACCCCGCGTCAATGTCCGGGGCGGCAGGGTTGTTTGGATTGTCCGGAGTCTGGGACGCATGACCGGCACCATCGAAGCGCTGTTCCTCGCGGTTGTCGCGTTCGTCGGCGGGCATTTCCTGCTTGGCCTGCCCTCCATCAGGTCCGCTCTGATCGAGCGGACCGGAGAGCATCCCTTCAAGGGTCTTTCCGCGCTTCTCGCGGCCGCGGCCTTCACCTGGATGTTGCTGGCCTATGGTGCCGCGCCCCGGGTCGAGCTCTGGCCGACCGCGCCATGGAGCTTTTGGGTCCCGAACATTGTCCTGCCGATCTCCACGATTCTTCTGGTTTGCGGTTACACCGGCGCGAACCCGACCGCCGTGGGTCAGGAGGCGGTGCTGAGCGATGATCCGAGGGTGGCGCGCGGCATCATAACCGTCACGCGACACCCAACGCTTTGGGCGATCGGATTGTGGGCGCTCTCGCATCTCATTGCCAATGGTGACAGCGCGAGCGTTCTGTTGTTCGGCGGCCTCGCTGTCTTGAGTTTCGGCGGTATGACGGCGATCGACACCAAGAAACGGGCGATCCTCGGCGCCGCCTGGGGACCGTTCGAGCTGACCACCTCGGCAATCCCCTTCCTCGCCATCGCGCAGGGTCGAACCACGTTCGACTGGGCCGGCATCGGTCTGTTTAGAATTGCCGGCGGGCTCCTGCTTTGGGCGGCGCTCTGGGTCGCTCACGCCTTTATCATCGGTGTTTCACCGAACCCACTTTAGATTATTAGTATCCTCTGGAGTTCCGATGCGCGTTTATCACAACCCGAATCATGTCCACCACGCGCCCAAGAGCTTCATTGCTCGGGGTCAGGTCACCCAATGCCCCGAGCAGCCGCGGCGCGCGGATATTCTGCTCGATGCGGCGACCCGCGCCGGACACGAGATCGTCGAGGCGGGCCAGCATGGCCTCGGGCCGGTGCGCGCGATCCACGACGCGGGGTATCTTGATTTTCTAGAACGGGCCTGGGGCCTGTGGAGCGCGCTGCCCAATCCCGGCGGGGAAATCATTCCGAACGTGCATCCCGGCCGAAACATGAACGCCGCGCCGCAAGCCACGGTGGCGCTCGCCGGACACTATCAGGCCGACACCGC
>JADHLJ010000242.1 GCA_016780745.1 Alphaproteobacteria bacterium
AGTGAAAGCGATATTCTCCGTTCGATAGATCTCCGCAACCGCGGATGGGTCGAGATCGGAGGGGAAGTCAACCACTCTAACGTCCCTTTGAAGCAAAGCTCTCTTTATGTCGCCATGAACGACCCAAGGGAATCCCGACCAAGATCGCCCGGCTCGAGCCGATGACCCTGTTATCGGCGCTGGCGAGCCACACAAGGCATATCGGCCTCGCCGCGACCTGCGCCACCAGCTATTCCGAACCCTATACCGTGGCGCGCATGTTCGCCTCGCTGGATCATATCAGCGGCGGGCGCGCGGGCTGGAACTGTGTCACCGGCGGCCAGAAGGAGGAAGCACTCAACTTCAACCTGGAACGCCACCACGCCCATGCCGACCGATATGAGCGGGCCAATGAATTCGCCGATGTGGTGATGGGGCTTTGGGACGGGTTCGATCCCGACGCGCTTCTCTATGACAAGGAGAGCGGCCGGTTCTTCGATCCGGCGAAGGTCAGGGTCCTCGATCACAAGGGCAAGCACTTCTCGGTCAAGGGCCCGCTGAACGCCGCCCGCTCTCCGC
This sequence comes from Alphaproteobacteria bacterium, assembly GCA_016780745.1. GTDB lineage: Bacteria > Pseudomonadota > Alphaproteobacteria > Thalassobaculales > Thalassobaculaceae > JADHLJ01. The sequence goes on from JADHLJ010000242.1 coordinate 559, forward strand.
AAGGCAGGCCGATCATCATTCAGGCCGGCGGATCCGACGCGACGGTCGAGATGGCCTCGCGGATCGCCGACGTGGTGTTCACCGCCCAGGCCGACCTCGCCGCCGCCCAGGAATTCCGCGGCCAGATCAGGGAGGCCGCGCGACAACGCGGGCGGTCGCCGGACACCATCAAGGTCATGCCGGGGATCTCCGTCTATGTCGCCCCCACCGGCGAGGAAGCCCAGGCGAAGTTCGACGCGCTGCATTCCATGGTCGATATTCCCGACGCGGTGGCCGGTCTCGGCCTGCTGCTGGGCGGCGTCGATCTCTCCGGCTTTGATCCCGACGCGCCGATGCCGGCGCTGGAAGGCAATGATCTGCGGATGAGCGGCCCGGGCACCTTCGTGCGCCTCGGGCGCGAGAAGAACTATACGCTCGGTCAGGTCGCGGTGCACGCCAAGGCGGCGCGAAACCACGGTCTTGTGGTCGGCGATGTAAAGGACGTGGTGGATCACATGGAGACCTGGTTCCGCCAAGGCGGCGCCGACGGCTTCAATCTCCTGCCACCGATGGTTCCGGGCTCGCTCCAGGATTTCCGTGATCTGGTTGTCCCGGAACTCCAGGCGCGCGGGCTTTTCCGCCTCGACTACGAGGGAGAGACCCTGCGCGACGTTCTGGGATTGGGGCCTCTCCAGACATAACCAACCGAGCCAGCCCAAAACCGGCTTCGGGCCATCGACTGGCCGATGGTTTGAGGGCAACGCCGTCACCGGGTCGCGCGGGGCTCGACCAACTCGGCATTAACGGGCACGCTATGACAATCGACGAGGGACAATCGACGAGGCCGCGCGGGTAGAATCGCGGCGGCGCCCAACAGGTAAGCCAACTCAAAACGAACAGAACCGAGGGTTAAGATTATGCGACCGAACAAGATCAAGCAGATGTGGCGTGACGGAAAATGCGCGACCCTGGGCTGGCTTTCCGTGTCACACGGCCTCACCGCCGAGGTCATGGCGCGGCAGGGCTTTGACGCCCTTTGCATCGATCTGCAGCACGGCACCGCCGAGCTGAAGGACGTGCTGCCGATGCTGCAGGCGGTCTCCCAGACCGATACGGTGCCGGTGGTGCGGGTCGCCTGGAATCAGCCCGAGGCGATCATGAAGGCCCTCGATCTTGGCGCCTATGGCGTCATCGTGCCGCTGGTCAACAACGCCGAGGAAGCCGCGCAAGCCGTGGCCGCCTGCCGCTATTCCCCGGTCGGCATGCGCTCGGTCGGCCCGGTGCGCGCGATGCATTACGGCGGCGCCGACTACGTGGCCAACGCCAATGACGAGATCATCGTGATGGCGATGATCGAAACCAAGGAAGGCCTCGCCAATCTCGAAGAGATCTGCGCCACGCCGGGCCTGGACGCGGTCTATATCGGACCGGCGGATCTCTCCCTCGCGCTGGATCTAGAGCCGCGCGGCGACAATCCCGACCCGTTGCATCTGGCGACCTGCGATAAAATCCGGGAGACCGCGCACAAGCACGGCATCAAGGCGGTTATGCATTGCGCCAGCGCCAGTTTCGCCGCCGGCGCCGTCAAGCGTGGCTTCGACATGGTGATGCTGACCTCGGATCTGGCCTGCATGGTGGCCGGCGTGCGCCAGCAGCTTGATGGCCTGAAGGCCGAGATTTCCTGAGGAAACGCACGGCGGCGACGGGCTAACCAAGGGAATAAGAACCAAAGGGGGGATTTGTCATGCCGTTTTTCGAGAAGGGTGAAACCCGCATCCATTACGAGGAGGCCGGCTCCGGCTTCCCCCTTCTGGTCATCCCGGGCGGCGGCCTTAACGCGTCGATCGCCGGGCTGGCCACCCATGACTTCAATCCGCTGGAGGAATTCAAGGACACCCATCGGGTCATCGCCATCGACCTGCGCAACAGCAATGGCGGCGAGTCGACCGGCCCGCTGGAGGTCGACCGGCCCTGGGACGCCCACGCGGATGACCAGCTCGGCCTGATGGATCATCTCGGGATCGACAAGTTCCTGGTGATGGGCTTCTGCATCGGCGGTCCGTTCATCTGGAACCTGTTGAGCAAGGCACCCGAGCGGATCGTCGCCGCCATGCTGGTCCATCCCAGCGGCTACAGCCCCGACGCGCCGGGTTACTTCTATAAGATGAACACCGAGAAATGGGGCCCGACCCTGTGCGAGCGACGACCGGAGATTACCATGGAGATGGTCGACGCGTTCCTGACCACCATGTACCCGGACGACTCGGATTTCGTCTTCACCGTGGATCGGGATTTCGTGCGCAATTGCCAGACACCGCTCTTGATCCTACCCGACGATATCCCGCCGCATCCTTACGCGATGGCCATGGAAACCGCCCATCTCGCGCCCAACGCCCAAGTCAGCCTCTTCCCCTGGCGCACCGCGCCGGAGACCATCGCCATGGCGCTGCGCCACATAAAGACGTTTCTGGCCGCGCATTCATAGGGGCGGGTGCATTGACGATCGGATGGGTCGGCTCCGTGGCTATGCGCGGTATTCCGACAGCGGCTTATTTCGCCATCTGACGATAAATCGCCTTCAGGATATCGTGATGCTTCCTATAAAGAGAGGCGAAGTATACCCCGATGAGAACGTCTTGTTTCTCGTTCCTGGACACCTGGGCGAAAGCTATCCCCGGGAAAGTCGACATGACTTTCTCGTGTGACCAGTCATCCTCGACATGGGTTTCAAAGGGATTACCGTGTACTTCGCCCTGGCTCGCCTTGCTGACGGGAATCGAGATGATAAGGAAATCACATACCTCGCCGGCGCTTTTGTAGACCGCCAGGGCATCCTCGGCGCTCATATGTTCCAGGACATCGCCAAAGATCACCACATCGGCCCGTCCAACTTTGTCCCAAGAGACATAGCGGACATCGGCGACAACGACTTTTTCGTATTTTGTTTCTAACCGAGGCGTTGTCACAACCTTGGCCTGCTGATGAATGAATGCCAAGGGGCTGGGCGTATCAAGCAACGCCAGCAATAACACGCCATTGAGAGAATGCTGCGGCTCGATGGATCTTCATGTGGCGTCGAGAGATCAAATGGCGTTGAATGTTGAAGGCGTTATGGACTGCAGCATGAGCAGACAGAAATCGTTGCGTTGTCCCTGGACGCTTGAAACCAATCCAACATCGCTCTCGTCGTCGGGTGGGTTGATGAGAGTTTTCCGCGCGGTTGTTTGATCGTCCTCCCGTCACATGGACATGCCGGAGCCTAAGTTCTCGGATTGCTGCGCCATAGGACTTCAGTTTGTCGGTCGTGATTGACGTGGGGACGACGCCTTGTTTCTTGAGAAGACGACGCAGCAACTTGACTGCAGCCTTCTTGTCTCGACGCGGCTGAACAAGAACATCCAGCACTTCGCCTTCAGCGTCAACGGCGCGCCACAGATACATGCGCTGGCCGCCAATAGTGACAAACATCTCGTCTAGATGCCATCTATCGTCAGCTTTCGGCCGCCGCGCTCGAAGTCGTTTTGCGTAAGCGGTGCCAAACCGGGCAACCCAGCGGCGAACCGTTTCATAACTCACGTCGATGCCACGTTCGGCCATCAAGTCTTCAACGTCGCGCAAGCTCAAATTGAACCGCAGATACAGCCAGACGGCGTGTTGAATGATCGACGGTGAAAACTGGTGATAGGCATAGGAGATCGGTTTCATGGATCGATCTTACCTTCAGATGTCGGGTGATACGATTCCTTGTGACAGTGCCCTGGCGCGTTGCCGGCGACTCCCGAGCCCTTCATATAAACGCTGAAGCCCAAGGAGGCGGTCATGCCGCCGGTGATCGGGCCGCGTGAATCCAACGATCCCGTGACCTCGTTGGTCTGCACGATCGTGGGGTTGAAATCCAGGCTGACGTCCTCGACCAACACCGCGTCGGTCCCAGCGGTCGGCGTCGGATCAACACCCTCGGCAACCTCTTCCTTGTAGAGCAGGACAGCATTGCGTGAGCGAAGGGCAGCCATCAGCTGATCTCCTTGCTATCCGCCGGTTTCTCGACCGGTTTGGCTGACTTCGACCGGTCGGTCGTGGTCGGCTTTGGCGCCGGCTCGCCTGCCTTGCGCAGCTGGTCCGAGGCATGACGAGGCACCACCGCTGGCGCGCGGTGCGCTTGTGTCTTGGGCATGGATGTTCTCCTGGGTATCAGGGACCGACGGTGTACGGGTCCCCGGGCCTGGTCCAATAGAGGACCGAGAGGGCGATCAACGAGCCGCCACTTTCCGGCGCGCCGTCGATCTCGTTGATGTCGATATCGGTATCGGTCTCGTTGATGTCGACGACCAGGTTGCCGAGGGTCGGATCCGCGCCGATGGCTTGACGGACGGCGCCACGTAGGTCGCCGTTCACTTGTGCGGCACTGCGCGTCGGGGTCTTCTTAGCGTAGCAGGCGACGAGAATGTTGAGGCTATGCGCCTCGACGCCGGTCGCCCCAAACTCGGCGCCTTCGGAGCCGACCACCACCATCTCGATAGCCGGCAGACCAGCGTCCGGAACCGGCTTGCTCCGGTTTTGATAGATGGTAACGCCGGTGATCGTATCGAGCCTCGCTTTGAACGCCGCGATAGCCTGCTGCTCGACGGTGTCTGGCATCAGAGCGGTTCTCCGAGTTTCAGGCACCAAACCAAGCGATCGGGATCCGGCTGGCTGGTGTCAACGACCGAATGATTCAGGCTGGAGGCCGTCAAAACTCAATGAATTAATAGCTGCATCGGAGCGGCGACCAACGACCTCAATCTACAACGACATTTCACAACAGAATTAGCGAAAATAGGCAAAACTCGACATGTCGGCCGCTCTCGGAACAGCGTTTTTAATCAAGTCCAGGCAATTTCACGCGTTTCGAGTCCAAGCAACATTTCCATGACTGGAAATCTCCGAAATGACCAACCCAATCTTGACGTTATCGCCGCGGATTCGCGCGACCCCTTTCTCGCGGCGAGTGGAGATCGCTGGGCCGAAAGCCTACACGGTCTACAACCACATGCGTCTCGCGTCCTTTTTTGAAAGCGTGGAAGCTGACTACCACCATCTCAAAAACCATGTTCAAGTTTGGGACGTGGCGTGCGAGCGCCAGATTGAGGTCCGAGGCCGAGACGCCACCCGATTGGTTCAAATGCTCACACCCCGCGATTTGCGCAAATTGTCGATTGGTCAATGTTTTTACGTACCAATTGTCGACGAAACCGGCGGCATGCTGAATGATCCGGTGCTTCTAAAACTCGCGGACGACCGATATTGGATATCGATCGCGGATAGCGACTTGCTCTATTGGGTGAAAGGGCTGGCATATGGACTTCACTGGGAAGTCGATGTCATCGAGCCCGATGTTTCTCCCTTGGCGGTTCAGGGCCCTAAAGCTGATGATCTGATGGCCCGCGTGTTCGGCGAGGAGGTAAGACAGATCCGGTTTTTCCGGTTTGCACCCTTTGAGTTTGACGGGCATGTCTTCAACGTCGCTCGGTCGGGTTACTCAAAACAAGGTGGCTTCGAAATCTACATGGATGACTGGGCTCTTGGCGAGCGACTATGGGACCGGCTCATGGAAGCCGGGCAAGATCTAAACGTGCGTGTTGGTGCGCCAAATGTCATCGAACGGATCGAAGGGGGGCTCCTGTCCTATGGGAGCGACATGACCCGTCGGAACACGCCACACGAATGCGGTCTCGGAAGATTCTGCGATACGTTTAACGCGATTGGTTGCATTGGTCGTGATGCTTTGTTGCGTGTTGCGTCGGAAGGGCCGGTCCGCCAAATACGCGGCCTCGCGATCGAGGGCGACGCGGTTCCGCCGTGCGGAGTCCCCTGGCCAATCCACGGTGACGAGGATGGCGAAGACGAAATCGTTGGGCGAGTTACGTCAGCCTTTTGGTCACCCGATCTAAAAACCAATGTCTCGATTGGTATGGTTCGAATGACGCATTGGAAGCCCGGAACCCGTGTTTGGGTAGAATTACCCGACGGTGCCAGGGACGCGACTGTTCGAGCTCTTCCGTTCATTTGACTAGGCCAATCATTCTCGAGTTCTCGGTCGCACGGGCGGAGAGCAACGCGAGGATTCCTGTGATCGAAGTGAACGGCATATGAATCATTTCCCCGACGCCTCTCAGGGAGGCTGTAGTTGGCACGTCCGGCATCAGAGCGCATCTCCGAGCTCGAGACGCCAGAGCAGTCGATCCGGGTCCGGTTGGCTGGTGGCGTTGACCGGATAAACCGCTCCGTCGATCGTGATGGTGTCGCCCTCGGCCGCCACCGCGATCTCGCTGACGCGGATTTCGGCGATGCGGGACGGCATCACAGCGCCGGCGCCATAGCCAGCGTCATAAGGCTCGTCGGCCATCTTCACGATCACCCGGCATGGCGTGGGCGAACCACCATCCGGCGTGTAAATGCCGGCGACGGAGATCTTCGATGATGCCGCGAACATGATGTCCAGGGCATCCGAGGCGACGGTCACTTGCCCTTGGCTTTCGGCTTATCCGCGGTTGCGGCTTTGGCCTGTCGCTTCACGGCCTGACCCAGCCCAGGGTCGATCTGATCCAGCAACGCCTTGCTCAGCCCCTGGTACTCGATGCCCAAGGTCTCGCCGACCTTGAACTCGACAGGCTCGACCACCCGGTAGGTCCCGTCCTCGAGATCCTCCAGACGGTGTTCCCGTATCAACAATTGCTCGGGCGTGATCGCGACCACCGCGCCGATCGGCAGCCTGATCGGTCCGCCGGTAACTCTGAACTGATCCATTACGTCCTCCACACAGACGAAGGGCGGACAGAGCCGCCCGTTCGTCACATCATTCGTTGGTTATCAGGTCAGGGTGACCAGGCAGGCGTGCTGCCAGTAGCCGTAACCAACGTTGCGCCAGGTATCGACGCCGTACTGATGCTTGTCCTCCTTGAACTCGAGCTCCGAGCCCTCGGCGATCGCCTTCAGCATGACCTCCTGCTCTTCCTGACGGATGAACGGCTTGGTCTGGCCGTCGGAGCGAAACACGACGAACTTGTCGGTCCAGGTCAGCCGCGAGTTCACCCCGTGATTGATGGTGAAGTTGCTGGCGGTGATGGTGTTGGTCTTGCCGGCGGTCAAGATCG
>JADHLJ010000243.1 GCA_016780745.1 Alphaproteobacteria bacterium
CTCGTCTTCAAGCGTATCCCTGGGCTTGACCCAGGGTCGCTTCCGCCGTCGGTGGCGGGGGTGAATTTGATCGGCGGACCCCAATGGCGGATTACAGCGGAAGCGGCCCTGGCTTTCGCCAGGGATACGGGTGGCGGGGCCGAAAAAATGGCCTCACGTAGCTTTGATGCGGTGATTTGGGGTAAATGAGCCAAAACATCGAATCAGAAGGCGCCCGATTTTACCGCGCGTCGAGAATTTGAAGAGGCAACGGAATTGCGAATTTTGAAGAGGTTCGCTCCCCTGATCATATTGGTTGCTGGGCTAGGACTGGTGTTCGCCAGCGGCCTTGACGCCTATTTCTCGTTGAGCGCGCTCCGTGATCACCGCGACACCCTGGTGGCGTTCGTTGGGGATCGATACTTTCTCGCGGTACTTCTGTTCTGCGGGGTTTACGCGGCAAGCACCGCACTGTCCGTGCCTGGCGGCGCCCTGCTGACCGTAAGTGGTGGGTTTTTGTTTGGCGCCCTGGCTGGCGTCATTTTCTCGGTTATCGGTGCGACGATCGGGGCCACATTGTTGTTTCTCGCCGCGCGAACGGCCTTCAGCGATGTCTTGAGAGGTCGGGCCGGCTCGTCGATCGACCGGATGCGCGAGGGATTTCAGAAAAACGCGTTGAGCTATCTCCTGTTCCTTAGGCTGGTGCCGGTGTTTCCGTTCTTCCTAGTGAATTTGGTGCCGGCGTTTCTGAACGTGCGGTTGCCGATTTTCGTGATCGGCACCTTCGTTGGGATCATCCCGGGCTCCCTGGTTTTTACCCTGGTTGGCAGCGGCCTGGACGAGATCTTCGCGCGCGGCGAGGAACTCTCCTTATCGTCGGTTCTTAGTATGGAGATGATCCTCGGCTTTACGGGGCTCGGCCTGCTCTCGCTTGTCCCCGTGATCTACAAGCGCGTGCGAGGCTCCGCCGCCTAACTCCGTTCTAGCCGCGCCGGGGCGCGCGGTGGCGGGAGCGATAGTCCGGTGGTCTCTTGCGGACCCAAGCGATGAACCGGGCGATCCTGGGATCGGAGCGCAGTGTCCCGGCATCCTTGAATTCAGTGGCGAGTTCACGCTCGGTGAACACGGCGTGCAGTTTACGGTGACAGATCGCGTGCAGCCACGACCAGGCGACTCCGCCCTCGGATTTGGGTATCCAATGGTGCCGATCGACATTCGGTCCCGCGAGCATCGGACGCCCACAAATCGGACAAGGGCCAAGCTCCTCGCGTGTCGACATTTCTTCCGATCGAATTGGTTTCAAGGGCTTAGCGCCAAAGTTTTCTTGATTTCAGCTGGTTTGCCAAGCCGGTCCGACGGCTAAATCCGACTCTCAAGGCCACAGAACATTTTGAAAACCCGCGCTTCATGCTTATCTGTACGGCAACCGACACCGTTGGACCGCCGGAATGACACGACACGAGCTTGATTGGGAAGACGAATACAGCGCGCCAAAGCGGCGGATCGTGCCTCGTGTCGCGCGCGCCGGCGGCATGGGTGTCGTCGGGCTGATCGGTCTCGTGGTTCTGTATTACATCGTCGGCATGGCGATGGTGCATCGTGTCTCGGACGATACGACATTCGAGTCCGAAAATGTTGACCCCGGCGCGAGCGGTTCCGTCGCGATCGCCGCCGCGTTGATTGATCGCGAGATCAACAAGAATAGCTGGGTGGCCAACGACCCGTTCTTCAAGCCTGGCGTGCTGCTGGACAACATGCCGAACTTCCAGCAAGGCGTGGTCTACGCGCTCTCGCGGTTCGCCCTTGAATTGTCGGATCAGCTTGGCCGGACCCGAGGCTCAAGCGAGGTGGACAAGGACCTGGACAAGGCCGCCGGCTTGTTGAAATACCCGGGCAATATCTGGATCTGGGACCTTTCCACGTCCTGGAAACCCACCGCGCCGTCCGAGGATCAGTACAAGGCGGCGCGCGAGTCCCTGCTTGCCTATAACAAGCGCGTCGCAACCGGAGAGGCGACCTTCGAGCGCCGCGCCGACAATTTGCAGGGAACGTTGTTGCGGTTCACCGCCGATATCGGCTCCAGCTCCGCCATCATCGATCAGCATCTTACGCTGGCTGGAGGGTGGGGCGTCGACACCAAGGTGGATGACATCTTCTATTCCACCAAGGGTCGGCTCTACGGCTATTACATGGTGCTCCGGGAGTTGGGGCGCGACTTCGACAAGGTAATCGCCGACCGCGAGCTTTCCGCGTCCTGGGCGAGGATGTTGGATTCGTTGCGTCAGGCGGCGAGTCTGGACCCGATCATCGTTGTCAACGGCGCCCCCGACGGCGCTTTGATGCCGAGCCATCTGGCCTCGCTGGGCTTCTATCTCCTGCGTGCCCGCACTCAGTTGCGCGAGATCACGAATATTCTTCAGAAATAGTCTGGCCGAGACGAGAGCGCTTATTCGCTTGCGTCGTCTAGTCGCGCGGCGTTCGCATTCGCCTGACGGAATGCGTCGAACGCCCTGGAGGTTTCGACGGGGTCACGGGGACGCGTCGGTCTTGGATCGATCTCCTGGGCAATGAATTGGGCGACGAAGGTCGTTGAAAGGCTCTGGGAGACCGGTCGGTCGCCGCGGATCGGCGCGCCTTGAGGGATGCCCGTCGGTTGGTCCGCGACGGTTGAAGGATTGCCTTGGGTGGTGTTAGGCCGCTGGGCGTCGCCTCGAGCGAGGCCGACACGCGCGGTCGCGCCGGTTTGCAACGCGGCGGCGAGAGGCGAAATCGGACTATCGAAGGACGATGGCGCCACCATGCGACAGTATCCTTGTGGGACCGGGAGAGCCTGAGATCTTCAATTGACTAGCGCGAGCTCGCCCCAAGAGTTTGCGCCCTACACTCTAACGCCAAGGGTCCTAAGAAACCGTTACCCTTTGTCGTCGGGTTTACCCCCGCTCATCGCCCTGAGCTGCTTCTGCATAAGATCGAGTTGGTCCTGCATCGTTTTCAGGGGATCCATGATCGGGCTAGGTGCTGGCCCCGCCTCGGGGTGATCTGGCGCCGGGGGCTCGGAGGGACGCTTGCTCGCGGCCGCGGGATTAAACATCCCGAGCGCGTTCTCGAACATCGCCATGTTCTGTTTGGTCAACTCCTCGAACTGACCGAAGGGGAACATGCCACCGAGCGCTTCCTTCATCTGGCCGCGGGTTTGTTCCTGGTTCTCCGTGAAGGTCGACATCGCGTGATCGAGATAGCGCGGCACGACCATCTGCAGGCTGTCGCCATAAAATCCGATGAGCTGGCGAAGAAATCTGATGGGGAGCAGGTTTTGGCCCTTGGCCTCTTCCTCAACGATGATCTGGGTCAGCACCGATCGGGTGATGTCCTCGCCGGTCTTGGCGTCATAGACCACGAAGTCGTCGCCGTCCTTGACCATTTGGCAGAGGTGGTCGAGCGTCACATAACTGCTGGTCGCGGTATTATAGAGCCGCCGGTTGGCGTATTTTTTGATCGTTATGACGTTTGGGTTATTCCCATCACCTTTACCGCCGGCAGCCGCGCTTCGGCGCTTGGAGCCGCCTTGTTTAGTTTCCGTCCGCTTTTCAGTGCCCGCCATGGTTCCGTCCGATTGCTTGCGTTTTGACCATGCCCGTCGCGCCCCTGGTCGCCGAATAGTCGCGCCCGCGCCCGGATGAACGTGTTGCTTTGCAATGATAGAGCTCAAAAAGCAAGGCGAATCCACGTTACCCGGAGTGACGCGTTGCGAAATGACGCCGAGAAGGGCAGAATCCGACCTGGGCAACGTGGATCGCGCGGCATCAAGGACCGAATAGTGAATGACGGACCAGAAGGACCCGGCGGACTTGGCGCGACGCTTTGTCGATCTTTGGCAAGATCAGATGACCGCCGTGTTACGAGACCCAGAGTTTGGCGATGCCGCGACGCGGTGGTGGCGATATTGGATGAACACCGGTTATGCGCCGCCGGTTGGTCCGGTCAGTGGCTCGGCACCGGCCCAAGACGATGAAGGACCGGACGACGATGGCCACGCGGCAAGACCCACCGCCACTCATTCGGCTCGGCCCTCGACCCCTGCCACTGCATCTCGGGACCGCGATGCTGACATGGACAAGCTCGCGCGCCGGGTCCGCGAACTTGAGGAACGGCTCGCCGCCTTGGAATCCGACGACGCAAGCGACGGCGGAAAAGTTCCAGACCGACCTTCGGACCTATCTCCGGGACGCCGACCCAAAAGATCGTGACGACGAGGCGGCCTGGGCGTCGTTTCTCGAGGCCTTGGATGGTGAGGTCAACGCGCGCTTGTCGGTGTTTCTCGACGGGATAGCCGCTTATCGGCGTCATCCCTTCCGTCGCGGCGATGACGAGCCAAATGTGATCTGGAGCGAGGGAACCACCCGCCTGATTCTGCATGGCGATGGCCAGGGCCGTCCTTTGCTGATCGTGCCGTCGCTGGTGAACCGCTATCACGTCCTGGACATCGCGCCCGGGCGAAGCCTGCTGGATCATCTCGACCAGGCCGGCTTCGCGCCCTATGTCGTGGACTGGGATCGGCCTGGCGAGGTCGAACGCGCCTTCACACTGACGGACTATATCGCGGGGCGCCTCGACCGGGCGTTGGATGTCGTTCTTGACCATGCGGGCGAGCGACCTGCATCGCTGGGATACTGCATGGGCGGATTGCTGGCATTGGCGCTCGCCCAGCGGCGCCAGCGGGACCTGCGCGGGCTGGTCCTATTGGCGACCCCCTGGGATTTTTCCGCCGACGCGAGTGCCGCGACGTCGATGCTCGACGCCATGAAGCCGTCGCTGGGCGGGTTGCTTGAGGTCCTGGGAGAGCTGCCCACCGACATCATCCAGGCGATGTTTCACACGCTTGACCCGATGTTGGTGCCGCGAAAGTTTCTCCGCTTCGCCAAGATGGATATGAAGAGCCCGGAGGCCGAGGCTTTCGTGGCGTTGGAGGATTGGATCAACGACGGGGTGCCGCTGGCGGCGCCGGTGGCGCGCGAGGCCTTGTTTGGTTGGTACGGTGAGAACACGACGGCAAGCGGGCAATGGCGGATCGCGGGTCGCGTGGTCGACCCGTCCGAGGTATTGCTGCCGATCTTGGCGCTGATCCCCGCGCGCGACCGGATCGTGCCGCCGGCCTCGGCGTCGGCCCTTGCCGCCGCGCTGCCAGAGGCGACGGAACTTAGAACCGCGCTTGGCCATATCGGCATGGTGGTCAGCGAGAATGCCCGAAGCCGGGCTTGGACAACGATGGTTGATTGGTTGGAGAGTACGTCATGAGTGGTGGTGAAACCCAGGAACAGCGCCGCGCCCAGGATCTCAGATTGAGGTTTCAGGCTTTGCACGAGATTGTCCACGCGGCGCGCGAGAAACTGAACCGCAATACCTGGGATTACCTGATCGGCGGAACCGAGACGGAAACCACCTTGAAGCGCAATCGCGCGTCGCTGGATGCGGTCGCGTTCCGTCCTCGCGTATTGCGTGACATGCGCAAGGTCGATGTGGGCGCGACGGTGATGGGCCACAAGATGCGGCTACCGATCTGTCTCGCGCCGATCGGATCACTGGAGAGTTTCGATGACGAAGGCGGCGTCGCGGCAATGCGGGCCGCGAGTGAGTTTGGTTGCGCCCTCATGTTGAGTTCGGTGAGTACGATCCCCCTGGAAGATGTCGCCAAGGCGGGGGAAGGGTTCAAGATCGCCATGCTTTACAAACGTGGCGACGATGCCTTTCTGGATGCCTATGTCGAGCGGGCGGTGGCCGCTGGATACGATGCGTTCTGCCTAACGGTCGATAGCGCCAATTACAGTCGCCGGGAGCGGGACATTGCCAACCGATTTGTAAAGCCCTGGCGTACGGGCGGCGGCGCCGACTGGCAAGCGGCGCTGAATTGGACCGATATTGAGCGTTACAAGAAACGTTACGACCTGCCGATCGTCTTGAAGGGTATCGCGACCAAGGAGGACGCGCATATCGCCGTCGAGCACGGTGTCGACATGGTCTACGTATCCAACCACGGGGGACGGCAGCTCGACCATGGGCTCGGCGCCATGCAGGTGTTGCCCGAGGTGGTCGAGGCGGTTGCCGGTCGCGCCGCCGTGGCGATTGACGGTGGATTTTCACGTGGCACGGATATCGTGAAAGCGATCGCGATGGGCGCGGACCTGGTCGGCGTCGGTCGAATGCTCTGCTACGGGTTGGCGGCCGGAGGGAGCGCCGGCGTGGTGCGCATGCTTGAGTTGCTGGAGGAGGAAACCACCTTGGCCTTGGGCTTGCTCGGCGCGACGTCTTACGCGGGGATCAATCCTTCAATGTTGACGAACGCGGCCCCGGTCGATCCACCGCATGTGATGAGCGCTTTTCCGTTGCTGAGACGGCGAGACCACACATACTAAGGTGAAAAATGACGCGCTGCAAAATAATGTTGCGGTGCAATATTTTTCTGGAATTTGAACCCTAACCGCGGTAAGAACCGCGCCAACAGGATGTCGAGAGGAGTGACCCATGAGCAATGTCGTGATTGCCGGTGCCGCGCGTACCGCTATTGGAGCTTTCGGAGGCGGGCTGAGCTCGCTTAGCGCCGCCGAGCTTGGAGAGATCGCGATCCGCGAGGCTCTGTCCCGCGCCGGAACACCCGCCGACGCGGTTGACGAAGTGATCCTGGGTCAAGTGCTTACCGCCGCCGCCGGCATGAACCCGGCCCGCCAGGCCGCCGTTGCCGCGGGCATCCCCAAGGAGCGCACGGCGCTTACGATCAATCAGGTTTGCGGCTCCGGCCTGCGCGCGGTCGCGCTCGGCTCGCAGGCGATCCGCGCTGGCGACAGCGAAATCGTGGTTGCCGGCGGTCAGGAGAACATGAGCCTCGCGCCGCATGCCCAGCATCTGCGCGACGGCAAGAAGATGGGCGATCTCACCCTCGTCGACACGATGATCAAGGACGGCTTGTGGGACCATTTCAACGGCTACCACATGGGTAACACCGCCGAGAACGTGGCCGAGCAATGGCAGATCACCCGCGAGCAACAGGACGAGTTCGCCGTGGCGTCGCAAAACAAGGCCGAGGCGGCGCAAAAGGCCGGCAAGTTCGTTGATGAGATCGTCCCGGTCACGATCAAGACCCGCAAGGGCGATGTGGTTGTCGATACCGATGAGCATCCCCGCCATGGCGCCAGCATCGAGGCGATGGCCAAGCTACGGCCTGCTTTCACCAAGGACGGCACGGTGACCGCGGGCAATGCTTCCGGGATCAATGACGGCGCCGCCGCGGTGGTGCTGATGACCGAGGAAGAAGCCGCCAAGCGCGGGATCATCCCGCTCGCCCGCATTGCCTCGTTCTCGACCATGGGTGTCGATCCGGCGATCATGGGAACGGGTCCGATCCCGGCGAGCCGCGCGGCGCTCAAGAAAGCCGGCTGGACCATCGATGACCTCGACCTGATCGAGGCCAATGAAGCTTTCGCGGCCCAGGCTTGCGCCGTGAACAAGGATCTCGGCTGGGATACCGACAAGGTCAACGTTAATGGCGGCGCCATCGCGCTTGGCCATCCCATCGGCGCCTCGGGCACCCGGGTCCTGATCACGCTTCTGCATGAGATGCAGCGCCGTGACGCCAAGAAGGGCCTGGCGACCTTGTGCATCGGCGGTGGC
>JADHLJ010000244.1 GCA_016780745.1 Alphaproteobacteria bacterium
GGCGGCGCGCCGAGACCGCGCTCGAACGCCATGCCGAAATGGATCAGCGCGGCGGCGGCGCGCACCGCGCGGGCCGGGTCTTCCAGGATCGTGTAACCCTCGGCCTCGTAATCGCGGACAATATCGTCCGGCGCGACGATCGACAGCACCATCGGGGCGTCGGTGTATTGCTGGCGGATGTCGCGCAGCGTTTCGATCAGGGGGCCGGAAACATGCTTGTATCCCGCCGCCACCGTGAAGAAAGCGACAACGGCGTCATAACCGCCCTTGTCCATCATGCTTTCCATGTATTTCTTGATGAGGGTCAGGTCGTTCAGCGCCTGTGCCGTCACATCGACCGGATTGCGCACGCCGGCGAAGGGGATCAACTCCTTCAGGTATTTTTGCTGATCCTCGGGCATCGGGGCGACGTTCAGGCCGCAGGCCTCCGCCGTGTCGGCCATCTGCACCCCGGCGCCACCGGAAATCGTCAGCAGCCCGATCTTGTCCCCCTTGGGCATGGCGCCGGCCTGACAGGCGAGCGCGATGTCGAGTAACTCCTCGATGGAATCGACGCGAAACACCCCGTACTGACGGAAAAGGGCGTCATAAATCGCGTCGGAACCGGCAAGCGAGGCCGTGTGCGAGGCCGCCGCCTCGGCGCCGGCGCCACTGCGGCCGACTTTCTGGAAAATCACCGGTTTGTTGTTCTTGTAGGCCAGTTCCAGGGCTTCGCGCAGGCCCGGTCCGTTGCGGACACCCTCGGCATAGACCGCGATGACCTTCACTTCGTCGGACTCGGCGTAATAGGCGATGCATTCCGACAGTTCGACATCGGATTCGTTGCCCGTGGTAACCCAATAGGTGCAGCGAATGCCCCGTTTCGCGGCGACGGTATACAGGTGGCTTCCAAAGGCGCCGCTCTGACTGGCGATGGCGATGGGGCCGGGTTGCACCGGGTACTGATCAACACTGGTTGTGAAGGTCGCGAGCCAGCCGGTCTTGGCGTTGAAGGTGCCGAGGCAATTGGGCCCCAGAAGCCGGATGCCGGTACGGTTCGAGATCTCGGTGAGTTGTCGCTGCCATTGTGCGCCCTGTTCATCCTGCTCGGCGAAGCCCGAGCTGAAGATCACCGCCGCGCCGACACCCTTGGCCGCGCAATCCTCGATGGTTTGGACGACGACATTGGCGGGGACGGCCACGACCACCGCGTCCACCGGTCCGGGAACGTCGAGGATCGATTTATAGGCTTTCGCGCCTTGAACCGTGTCCCGGTTCGCGTTCACCGGATAAACCGGGCCCTCGAAGCTGCCGTTGAGAAGATAGTCCAGCGGACGCCCGCCGATCCGCGTTGGATTGTCGGACGCGCCGATGACGGCGACGGATTTCGGGTCCAGTAGCTTGGAAAGCGGACGCCGGGTGACGGTGGATGAAGCATTCATGACATATCGCCAATGCGGAGTTAGGTGGGGATGGCTCAGACCGTCGCGATCGGCGAGGGCGGCGAGCCGACAGCGCCGGGCAGGCGCAGCGGCGGGGCGGTCAGCAGGAAGCGATGTCGCCCATTCGCGGCCAACCAATCGCGGAGCGCGGTCAGATAGAACATCTCGCCGATATGGATGCCGAGCTTGAAGATGCATAGCTCATGCAGCGGTAGCATCGGGATCGGGTTGTTGCCCGCCGGCAGCGGCACGGCGGTATCCTCGATGCCGTAATTGTCGGCGATCATCACCGCGACGCCGGTCTCGCGGATCCAGTCATGCAGCTTGGGATCGCGGCCATCGAGACAGGCATAGGTGTTGTGCAGGTCATGTTCGTTGGGGCTCTTGGCCATGTCCATCAGGCCCTGGGCATAGCCAGTGTGGAAGCAGACCATGTCGCCTTCCTCCACCGTGATGCCGTCTTCCTTCATGATCTCGGCAAGCTCGTCATAGCCGACCTGGACCCGGGCCCGGCCATGGCGCTTTTCAAGGTCAATCAGCACGCCCCGGCCTTGCGGGCAGGCCTCGGCCATGTTCTCGATCCCCAAGGGGCCGCCGTTGGAGCCCTCGAAGCGGGTATACTCGTCCGCCTCGGTGTTCTCCGACGGGTCGGTGACATGCTCGCCGCCGCGCCAGCCGTTGTAGTAGACGACCTCGGGCTGGCCATCGCCATCGGCGTCGAACCAGCCGCCGACATGGCACAGGCTGTCCCATTGGGTGGAGTATTGCAGGCAGATCAGCGCCGCGTCGTCACAGACCACATCGGTCAGACGCGGGTCGTTGAAATGCAGCGGCAGATTGAAATTGGCGAGACCGCCGCGCTGGGTGGTGAAAAGCCGGGGCGGAAAGCGCCGTGGGTTCAACAGCCGCCCGCCGGGATAATCGAGTGGCAGGGAGAGGCAAAACCGCTCTCCGGTCTGGACCTCCTGGACCGCGCGCACGACGCGTTCCGGTGTCAGCAGATTGATCCGGCCGCGCCGGTCATCCGGCCCAAATTCACCCCAGTTCGATCCGTCCGGTCGATTGACCCATCGTTGCGCCATGACTTGTCTCTCCCTGGGGCTTGGCCGCGACCTCGCGGCGCGGGCGCCGGTGATCGTTAACCATTTGTTAATCATTCGTCTATTTGATGACCGTCCTTTTAATTTATTGAATTGTCCGGCCTCGCCGAAGGCCTGACAAGTCGCTATTATCGGCATCCACCCCTCGACGCTCTTACGGGCGTCAGTTATCCAGCTTGGGATGAGCCTATTGTCGGACACCGGGAATGGTGCCATGCGCCCCGCAATGGGCATCGCCGTTATGGTCGCCGGGATGGTCGTCCTGGCGAGCACCGACGCGGTCTCAAAACATCTGACCCTGAGCTTCGCGGTCATTCAGATCCTGTGGGTGCGCTTCGTGGTCTTTGGCGCGGTGGGCACGTTTCTGGCCTTGCGCAAGAACGGGATTCAGGGCCTGCGCACCAAGCGCCCGGTGGCCCAAGTGGCCCGGGCGGTGATCCTTAACCTGGCGAATTTCATCTTCGTCTACTCGCTAAGCCAGATGCCGATGGCGGATGCCCATTCGATCATGGCGATCGCGCCGTTGCTGATCACCGCGGCATCCGTTCCCTTGCTGGGAGAGACCGTCGGCGTTCGCCGCTGGATGGCGGTGGCGGTGGCGTTCGGCGGCATGATGATCATCCTGCGCCCCGGTACCGGCGTGTTCGACCCGGTCTCGCTGGTGCCTCTGGCGGGGGCTTGCTGCTATGCCGGCTATACTCTTCTGACCAAGGTGATCAGCCGCGATGACTCGCACGAGACGACGCTGTTCTATACCGGAATCATCGGTTTCGTGATGATGAGCGCGCTGGCGCCGATGGACTGGCGGCCACCGTCGGGGATCGACTGGTTCTGGCTCGCCGTCGCGGGGATCGGCGGGACCCTGGCGCATGTGCTGATCATCATCTCGCTTCACATGGCCCCGGCGAGCACGCTTCAGCCATTCAACTACACGATGCTGGTTTGGGCGACGGTTCTCGGCTTCCTGGTCTTCGGGGATCTGCCGGATAGCTGGACCGTGGTCGGCGCCTTGGTGATCGTCGCGAGCGGTCTCTATTCCTGGCATCGTGAGCGCCTGAGCCAGACTCAGAGTCGAGCGGAACGGAATCAGCCCTGACCCGGGCCCTGAACTCAGCCCGCCAGCATGCCCTCGATCACCCGTTGCACCGACAGGGCATCGCGGGCCGATGCCAGCGGATGCGGCTTGCCGTCCAGCCACAGACCCACGTTGCTCAATTGGCGTTGCAGGGTCGTCGCGCGCGGATCGGCGTCGGGCGGAAGCGCGTCCCGCCAATCGCCGCCGTCGCTGGTGGCCAGGAAATAGAAATCACTGATCCGGTGGCTTTGCTCGGAGCCCCAGATCGTCACTTCCTGTCGGTCCGGGCCGACGCCGCCGCATGAGCCGAAGATATTGACCGGAATACCGCCGCAATCCAGCCGGGCCGCGAGATGGGTCTCGCAAAGCGCCGGGTCGCTCGGATAGCGCGGCTCGCTGAACACCAGGCGCGCCGGGCCGAACAGTCTTTCGGTCAGGAAAATGAAATGCGAGACGACCTCGCGGATATAGCCGCCGGCGTCGCGAAACCGCAGCCAGTCCGCGGCGACCTGCCAGTCGCGCGGCCATTGCTTGAACTGGACGATGATATCGACGCCGCTTATCGCGCCGAGTTGCTTCTTGGCGAGCGCGGCCTGGGTGATCTCAAGGGCTTCGCAGCTGGCCTGGACGAAATTGACCACGTTGGGCGCGCCGGCGGCTTCCAGGCGCGCCACCAGATCCTGGCTTTCGGCGATATCGACGCCAAGCGGCTTTTCGGTGAAGACCGCGACTCCGGCCTCGACCGCCATCAGCGCGTATTGCTTGTGCCATTCCGGCGGGCAGGCGATGTAGACGACATCGGCGACGTCGCGATCGATCAATTCGTCCGGCCCCGACGCGATGCGCAGATCGGGCAACTCAGCCGTCGCCTGGCTGGAGGAGGCGGGCGAGGGATCCCATGCACCGGCGATCTCGAAGTCCGGATGGCGTTCCAGATTAGCGAGCATCCGGCGCCCCATGATGCCGAGCCCAACCACGGCGGCTCTTTTCTTTTCCATCTCGTTGGCTCCTAACTCGGCGGCACGTCAGCCGCGCCGTTCCAGTTCCTCGCGGATCAATACACACAGCGCGTCGATGTCCACCGTTTGGTCGGACCGGTCGCTTCGGTCGCGCTGCTTCTCTCTCAAGCGATTGAAGACCCGGTATCTTTGCCCGAGGGAGCGGGCGAT
The DNA here is from genome assembly GCA_016780745.1 of Alphaproteobacteria bacterium. Taxonomy (GTDB): domain Bacteria; phylum Pseudomonadota; class Alphaproteobacteria; order Thalassobaculales; family Thalassobaculaceae; genus JADHLJ01. Next base: position 4,766 of record JADHLJ010000244.1, read on the forward strand.
GCCAAACGCGGCAAAGTCGTTCCGGGGATGGTCGATCTCGATGACCGTTGTGTCCAGCGGCGCGAACATCGCGTTGGAGGCGCCGGAGCCATGAGGCGTGACGATGATTTCCGCGTTCGCGAACATCTCGACCGTCTGTTCCATCTCCAAGTTCACGAGCTGATGTGCTTCGAACCCGAGACGGGCCAAACTTTCGATTAACGCGCGCTCGTTATTTATTGTTCTACCGCTGGCGTCGGCTCTCGAAATGTAGATTCGACGCCGAAGTCCTTGGTGGAACCGTCTCGCGATCAGTCGATTGAAGGAGGTGGTGTAAATCGGGTCCACCAGGAACCGCAGGTTTCTTTTGCGCCCCCCCAATTCGAGAATCGGGTCCCTGGCGAACACCCGAGAGACGAGGAAGCAGTCGCGCAAGCGCGTGGATCGGTCGTTCGGCACTTCCACGAGTTGATCGGCGCGCACGCCGGTCAGACTCAGCAAAAACCGCCGGCGCGCATCGAGGTCGTCCGGCACCAGTACCGGTACACCCTCGCCCAATTCGGATAGCGCGTGATGGAGGCTCACCAGACAGTCCAGGATGAAGATACCGTAACCGCCTGAAGCCGTGGTCTTGACGACCGGTGTCTTTATTGTTTGGCCCGACGGTCGGTGCGCGACAGTCACGCGTTTTCCCGAAGCGGCGCCCACGATTGAACCAAAGCTATTGGCCGCGGGATCCTGACTTTGGTCGATCGGGTCGGGTTGGACGACCAAGCCGTGGTCGGGCGCAAGGACCCCCGGATATCGCGGCGCCGCCGTGACATTCGAGACTTTCGCGACATAGGCATGGAGCATGAATTCCGCCGCCTCGCCGAATTCGGCGGCGTGGATTACCGTTCCCGTCCGACGCACCATCGGCGCCACGTCGGGATGCTGAAACGGCGTCACGATCTCCACGGAAGCTCGGCTGTAGTCGCTCGCCATGCTGCGGATTTTCTCTAAGGGGGTGGTTCGTGGTTGTTTAGTACCCCATCGCGCAACCGTCCTTGCGGGGATCGGAGCCGCCGGTCAATGTGCCGTTCTCGTGGTCGATCCACACGCACTGACTGCCACCCAGCGGCGCGAGTGGGTTGACCTCTTCCAGGACATGGCCCCGGCGTTCGAGCTCGGCGTAGACCTCGGGCTCGAAATGATCCTCGACCTGCAGGACACCGGCGGTGGCGAAGCTGCGCGGGGCGTCCATGGCTTCCTGGACGTCCATGCCCTCATCCAGAACGTGGCTGAGGAAATTGGTGTGGCCGACCGACTGATACTGGCCCCCCATGACGCCGAAGGGCGCGATGGTCTTGCCGTCGCGCATCAGCATGCCCGGGATGATCGTGTGCATCGGACGCTTGCCGCCCTCGATGCGGTTGACGTGATCGGAGTCGACCCGGAAGGACGAGCCCCGGTTCTGAAGCATGACCCCTGACTCGGGCGCCATGATGCCGGAGCCAAACCCGGCGAACAGCGAGTTGATGAACGAGATCGCGTTGCCGTCCCGGTCGACACAGCACAGATAGGTCGTGTCGGTATGGGTCGGGAAGTCGGAGTTGTGAAAGTTTCCGGCCTTGGTGGGGTCGATCATCTTGTCCAGTTCGGCGGCATGCGCCTCGGACAGCAGCCAATCGACTGGGATTTCGCTGAAGTTCGGGTCGCTGATATGCCGGTCCCGCTGGTGATAGGCGAGCTTGGCGGCCTCGGCCAGCAGATGAACCCGGTCGGCCTCGGAAAGCGAGGCGACGTCATGGCGGGAGAGGATGTTCATGATCATGAGCGCGCAGATGCCCTGGCCGTTCGGCGGGCATTCATGCACCTGGTGGCCGCGGAACGTGGTCTCGATCGGATCGACGTATTCCGCCTCGGCGCCGGCGAAATCGTCCAGCGTGTGCAGTCCGCCCATGGCGCGCAGGCGCGCGACGATGTCCTCGGCGACCTCGCCCAGATAGAAGGCGTCGCGGCCTTCGCGGCCGATTTTCTTCAAGGTCGCCGCGAGCCGGGGTTGCTTGAACATGGTGCCGATCGCCGGCGCCTTGCCGCCGACCGTCATCTGCTCGCTCGATACCGGATCGGCCAGCAGCTTCGGCAGGCTTGATTGCCAGTCCGAGCCGACGCGCGAGGCGATAGGGAAACCGTTTTCGGCGTAGCGCGCCGCCGGGGCCAGAAGCTCGTCCATGCCCTTGGTGCCATGGTCGGCGTTCAGCTTGGTCCAGGCGGAGATGGCGCCGGGAATGGTCACCGCGTGCGGGCTTTGGACCTGGATTTCCTCGACCCCGCATTCCCTCAGCGCATCGACGCTGGCGGCCTTGGGCGCCCGGCCCGATCCGTTGAGCGCCACTGGCTTGGCCGCGCCTTTCGGGGTGTAAAGGACGAAACAATCCCCGCCGATGCCGGTCATCGCCGGCTCCACGACGCACAGGGTCGCGCAGGCCGCGATCGCCGCGTCGACGGCATTACCGCCGGACTTCATGATATCGATGCCGACCTGGCTCGCCAGCGGGTGGCTGGTGGCGATCATGGCCTCGGGCGCGACGACGGGGGAGCGGCCGGGCCGCTGAAGATTGCGCATGGGAAACTCCCGATGAAAGCGAAGAGATAGGTTTATTGGCAAGCCGAACACGGGGCAAGGTCTAACAGCGATATCCGGAAAAGGAGAGGGCGCCGACGGGTTGCGATGAACCCGCGCGGCGCCCTGATTTAGGCAAGGGGGTGGTGGCGCTTATGCCGGCGCCGCCACCTTTCGCATCAGGAACGCGACCGCCGCCGCGCCACCGGTGAGCACCGTGCCGATGATGAACAATTCCAGATTGTTCATGCCCACGACATCATTGCCCGGCATGGCGAAG
>JADHLJ010000245.1 GCA_016780745.1 Alphaproteobacteria bacterium
ATCATCGCGCATTGCCGGGAACTCATCGCCGGCTACAAGTGCCCGCGGAGTATCGATGTTCAGACCGAACCGCTCCAGAAATCCGGGGCCGGCAAGATCCAAAAATTCGAGATCCGCAAACCTTTCTGGGAAGGCCGGGATAGGAATGTAAGCTGATGACCACCCTCGATCGCGCCGGCCCGCTTCCTGGCTACTTCGCCTCTCCCTGGCCGGTTGAATGTGGTGGCAATCGCCGACAGAAAGCCGCGCTCGGGGGGCTTCACGCCGGGACCGGCAAGGCCGAGGTAACCACCCGGCGTGACGCGCGTTGGCACGTCATGACGATCCGCCGGGGCGCCGGCGAGGTCTATCTCGGTGGCACGATGCCGGCCTGGTCGGGGCCGGAACCCCATGGCTGGCTCGAAAAACTGGACCCCGAAACCCTGGAGCCGGTCGCGGTATCTCCCGATTTGCCGGCGGGCGGGCATGTCTGGTGCGGGGCCATCGCCGCCCATGGCAATGGTGATATCTACAAGGTGAACGGGTGCTACATGCACCGCCTGGACCCGGACTGTCAGGTGGTGACGGAGCGCCGGTTGCCGGTCGATCAGGCCCATAATGGTCTGTTGATCCTGTCCGACGGCAGCATCGTCACCAAGGATTTGCGGTTGGGCGGACAAGGGCCATCCACCGTCACCCGCCTTACCGCCGATGGGCTCGAGATGATCGGCGCGCCGCTGCGGCTTCCCGAAGGCTCCATGGGCCGGATCGCCAGCGATCGAAACGCCGAGGGAGAGTTCATCTATATCCCGGGCATCGAGCATGTCTGGCGCATTCGCGTCGAGCCGGACGGAATGAGCGTCGATTGGGACTGGTCTCCCGGCTATCGCGTTGAAGGCGGCGAGCAGGGGTTGTCCTGGGACGGCTGTATCTCGGACGGGTCGCTGTGGCTGATGGATAACGGCGATATCGATTCCCTGCGGGCGATATATGGCGTGCATCCCAACGGTCGCTTCGATGCGCCCAGCAACCGGCTGAGCTGGCGGCGCCCGGCGCCCTGGTCCGGGCCGCAGAGATTGTTGAAGGTTTCTCTGGATGATGGGGCCGTGCAAGCGATCGCGCCTTTCGGGACCCCTGGGGGCGGCATCATCGCGCCGCCGGTTCATGTTCCGGAACACGGCATGTGTATTGCCTGGGACAGCATCAACGGCGGCCTCGCCGGGATCGCGGATGAGCCCGGCGGTTTGCGGGTGGCCTGGACTCTCGACGCGCGGCCGTCGATGCAGCCCGTGGTCTTTCCCGAGACCGGCGAGCTGGTGATCAACGATTTTCGCGACAATGACGACCGCTTGATCGTGGTGGATATCCCGACCGGCGCGCTGATCGATAGCGTGAGCACGGGCTCGCGTCTCGCCAACGGCATGTTCCTGACCCCCGGCGGCGACCGCGATGTTTATTATTGCTCGACTTTCGCCGTGGCGCGGGTTCGCTGGTCGTAGCCGCGGCCACGAATCCGCCTGATGTTATTGTCGCCGGGGCCTTTGCCGCCATGCGTCGGGGGACTAGGCTGTCCTCCATTGAGATTTATCGGATGCCGCGCGCGCGATGCCGGCGACGGGGGAGTGAGCCATGAACGGGATAGACTATATCGCCGAGATCCTGAAGCGCGAGGGCGTCGAATGGATGTCCTGCTTTCCAAGTAACCCGCTGATTTCCGCCGTCGCCAAGGTCGGCATCCGGCCGATCGCCTTCCGGCACGAACGCGGCGCCATGATGGCCGCCGACGGCTTTAGCCGGATCAGTGATCGCCAGCGCTTTGGCGTCGTCGCGGTGCAATCCCAGGCCGGCGCCGAGAACATCATGGGCGGGCTCTCGCAAGCCTTCGCCGACAACATTCCCGTCCTGGTCATGCTGGGCGGCAATAACTTGAACCAGCTGTCGGTGCGCCCGAACTTCCACGCCGCGCAACGCATGCAGGGCTGGGCCAAGCAGATCGAAACCATCTACGCGCCGAACCAGGTAGGCGACGTGATGCGCCGGGCCTTCCATGCGCTGCGCAATGGAAGTCCAGGGCCGGTGGTCGTCGAATTGACCGCCGATGTCTGCGCGCAAGAGGTGCCCGAGGCGGCGCGCAACTACAAATCCCCGGCCCTGACCCGACAGAGCCCCGAGGCCGGCGCCATCAGCGCCGCCGTCGACGCGCTCTTGGGCGCCGACAAACCGGTGATCTGGGCTGGCGCGGGCGTGCTCTTCTCTGGCGCCACTGACGCTCTGCGGGAGCTGGCCGAGCTGACCGCGACGCCGGTGTTCTGCACCATGCCCGGTAAGTCGGCGATGGACGAGCGTCATCCCCTGGCGCTTGGCGCGGGCAGTGGGACCACCACCCAGGCGGCACATGTCTGGCTGTCGGACAGTGATGTGTTGTTGGGGCTGGGTACCAGCCTGACCCGCTCACCCTATGGCCAGGCCATTCGCGGGGCCAAGACGATCATCCACAACTCGAACAATCCCGACGATATCAACAAGGATGAGGCGGCGGATGTCGGACTCGTCGGGGATACGCTCCTGACCATCCAGGCGTTGATCGCCGAGGTGAAGGCGCGCACCGGCGGCAAGGGGGCGGGCGATCGGGCCAAGACCGAAGCCGAGGTTGCCACCGTCAAGGCCGAATGGATGGCCGAATGGACACCGATCTTGACCTCGGACGAAGAGCCTTTGAGCTATTACCGGGTGATCCATGAGCTGAACCAGAACCTGGATCTGGAGAACAGCATCGTCACCCATGACGCCGGCGCGCCGAGGGACTCGATCGTGCCGTTCTATAACGCCACCACGCCGCACAGCTATATCGGCTGGGGCAAGACCACGCATCTTGGTTTCGGTATCCCGCTGATGATCGGCGCGAAGATGGCCGAGCCGGACAAATTCTGCCTCAACATCATGGGCGATGGCGCGTTTGGGATGTCCGGCACCGATATAGAGACCGCCGCCCGTTCCGGCGCGGCGATTACGACGGTTCTGCTGAACAACAGCGCCATGGCGACCTATACCGGCCCGACCCAGGGCGCCATCGGCGCCGAGGCGCGCGAGACCTACGGCGTCTCGACCATGCATGGCGACTACGCCAAGATCGCCGAGGGCATGGGCGCGGTCGGCCTGCGGGTCAACAAGGTCTCCGAGATGGGCCCGGCCTTGCAGGAGGCGCGACGGCTCAATGCCGAAGGCCGCACGGTTCTGATCGAAGTCGCCGCCAATATCGAGGAGCGACGCTCCAGGTTTGTGCCGCGATAGCTTAAGAGACACGCGAGAAGGGGGACACGATGAGCACCAAGGGCGTGGCCTATGTGGTGGGGGCCTATGAGCATCCGACCCGCAAGGCGACCGATAAATCAGTAGCTCAGCTGCATGCCGAGGTCGCCAAGGGCGCGCTCGAGGATGCCGGGCTGACCAAGGATGACGTGGACGGCTATTTCTGTGCCTCCGACGCGCCGGGGCATGGGCCGCTCAACATGGTCGACTACATGAACCTGCGGGTTCGCCATGTCGACGCGACCAATACCGGCGGGTCCTCGCACATGATCCATGTGGCCCACGCGGCCCAGGCGATCGCGGCGGGCAAATGCTCGGTGGCGCTGATCACCTTGGCCGGCCGGCCGCGCAGCCAGGGTCAGGAACGTGGCATGATCCCGCGCGCCGACAACCCTCTTCAGGCGGATTTTCAGTGGGAGAACCCCTACGGGATCACCACCGCGAATATTTACGCCATGGTGGCGATGCGGCACATGCATGAGTTCGGCACCACCAGCGAGCAACTCGCCTGGGTCAAGGTCGCCTGCTCGCACCATGCCCAGCACAATCCCAACGCCATGCTGCGGGATGTGGTCACGGTCGAGGACGTCGTGAACTCGCCGATGATCACCGATCCGCTGCACCGTCTGGATTGCTGTGTGATCAGTGATGGCGGCGGGGCGCTGGTGGTGACCAGCAAGGAAGTGGCGAAAAGTCTCAAGCGCCCGATGGTCAAGCTGATCGGCGCGGGCGAGGCGCCGAAGGGCCAGATGGCCGGCGCGGTTGATCTCTCCTATTCCGGGGCCGCCTGGTCGGGACCGCGCGCCTTCGAGGAGGCCGGGGTCACCCATGGCGACATCAAATACGCCTCGATCTATGACAGCTTCACGATCACCGTCGTCATGCAGATCGAGGATCTCGGGTTCTGCGCCAAGGGCGAGGGCGGCAAATTCGTCTCCGACGGGAATCTGATCGCCGGGGTCGGCAAGTTTCCGATCAACACCGATGGTGGCGGGCTCTGCAACAACCACCCGATGAACCGGGGCGGCATGACCAAGGTCATCGAGGCGGTGCGCCAGTTGCGCGGCGAGGCGCATCCGGCGGTCCAGATCCCCAATTGCGACATCGCGCTGGCGCATGGCACCGGCGGCGGGCTCGGCACCCGCCACGGCAGCGCCACCCTCATCTTCGAGCGGGAGTAGATCCGATGGCTGACCGTAAAATTCCCGACCCCAATCCCAATCCCGAAACCGAGGCGTTCTGGGAGGCGACCAAGGAGGGCAGGTTCCTGCTCCGCTATTGCGGCGATTGCGGCAAGACCCACTGGTACCCGCGCGCCATCTGTCCGCATTGCTTCAGCGATAATTCCGAGTGGCGCGAGGCATCGGGCCGGGGGGTGATTTACACCTACAGCGTGACGCGCCGGACCGATCCGCAATACGCGATCGCCTATGTCACTCTGGAGGAGGGGCCGACGATGATCTCCAACATCGTGGACTGCTCCTATGACGATCTCAGGGTGGGGCAGGCCGTTCAGGTGACTTTCAAACAGAGCGAGGGCGGCTTCGCGGTGCCGATGTTCACGCCGGCAGGGTAAGCGATCCGCGCGAGAGAGTTCTGGATCGCGGTTTCCCGGACCACTAAGATCGGCCCGGCATGATGGAAGATCTCCCCAACCAGGGCACCCCGACCAACCGATCGGGTGTGAACGCGTTTGACGACGCCGAGCTTGAGGCGCGCGTGGACCATGGCTGCGCCCGAATACTGCGCCGCAACGCCATCCCATCGATTGTTACCAACATCGTCCTATCGGCCTTGGTGGCGGCGGTCGCTTGGGTGCATGGCCACGAGAATACGGCGTTGGGCTGGTTCGTGGTATCGACGGTTGTGAACCTAGTGCGCTTTGGCGTGGTGCTCCGCTTTGACCCCGGCGCGGACGTCTCCTCCGGGAAGTCCCGGATTTGGCCCCGTCAATATGCCTTTGCCGCTGGATTAAGTGGTCTGGTTTGGGGAAGCGTCGGCTTTCTGTTCATCTTCCCGGATCAGCCGAACGCCGCGATGTTCTTCATCGTGATCGTCGCCGGTATCACGGCGAGGTCGGTGTCCAGTTCCTCGCCGCATTTTCCGGCGTTGGCTTGGTTTCTGATCCCGGTTCTCCTGCCGCTCTCGTTGGCGGTGGCGTTGCGCCAGGAGCCGTTGTTCTATGTCATCGCCGGTACCCTGGTGATGTACTTGCTGATGATCCTGTTTACCGGACGCAACATCAATCACACGCTGCGACAGTCGCTTGAAGGCCGGTTCCGGCAAGAATCCCTGGTCGAGGATCTGGTGCGCGCACGTGATGAAGCCAATGTCGCGAACCGGGCCAAATCCGAGTTCCTCTCATCGATGAGCCACGAGATACGGACGCCGCTTAACGGCATTCTCGGGATGGTTCACCTGCTGCGCGAGACCGACCTGGACGACGGGCAGCGCGGTCGGCTGAACAATGTCTGGAATTCCTGCAACGCCTTGCGGGCGCTGATCGACGACATCCTCGACATGAGCAAGATCGAGGCGGGGACGGTCGAGATCGAGATTGTTTCTTTCGATCTGCAGGAACTGGTCGGCAATTCGCGCTTGTTGTTTTCGAATCTGGCGGACGAAAAAGGCCTCAATTTCGTGGTCGAGGCATCCTTGTCCGAGGTTGAGGCGGTTGAGGGTGATCCGACGCGGATCCGACAAGTCCTCTGGAATCTCTTGAGCAATGCGATCAAGTTCACGCCCGACGGGACGGTTACCCTGACCATTGATTGGGTTGATCCGAACGAGGCGACGCCGGAGACGTCGATGTTGCGGATCCAGGTTGTGGATTCAGGCATCGGCATCGGCCCGGAAAGTCTGGAGACGTTGTTCGACCCGTTCGTTCAAGCGGATGTTTCGACAACCCGAAAATTCGGCGGTTCTGGTCTGGGCCTTTCGATCGTCAAGAACCTGCTGGACCTCATGGGCGGGAACATTCAGGTGACGAGTGATCTTGGCCAGGGAAGCACTTTCACGGTGCATCTGCCCCTGCCGCGGGTCTCCGCCGACAGCCTCGTCGAGAATAGGGAGCCGCGGGATACCGTGCGATGGCGGACCACGCGGCCGCTTCGTATCCTCTTGGCCGAGGACCAGCCGTTGAATGCCCTAGTCGCAACGGAACTGATCGAGCGGCACGGACATCGCGTCGACCATGTCACCGACGGCGTGCAGGCGGTCGAGGCGGCGACGGAACTGGATTACGATCTGGTACTGATGGACGCGCATATGCCGTTCATGGACGGCGCCGAGGCGACCGAGGAGATCCGCGCGTCGGCGCGTGGCCACGAGGTCGCGATTGTTGCTGTCACGGCGGACGCCTTGACCAGCCAATCCAAGAAGCTGCGCGAAGCCGGAGTCGACGCGATCCTGACCAAACCCTACACCGACAGTGAGCTGATGTCGGTCGTGACCAAATATGGCGCCCGCGGCGTGTCGTTACATGATGAGCCCGGGCATGACGAGCCCGGGCATGACGAGCAGGGACGAGAAGACCCGAACCAGTCCGATGTCACGAACGCGGACGCATCCGATGCGCTCGCGATCACCGAGATCGATTGGCGGGCCGGCGATGAGATCAATTATCGGGCTTTCGCTGAAAACCGTGATCCCGAGGTGGTTCGAAGCCTGCTGAGCATGGCGCGTGAGTCGACTGTTGATCAGATCGCGAAATTGCGCGAGGCCATCGAATCCGAGGATCCGGAAGCGATCTTTTTTGCGGCGCATCGCATTAAGGGATCAGCGGGAAGCATATTCGCGAGCAAACTTGCATCCCTAGCCGGCGAGCTTGAAGGCGCCGGCGCGGACAAGGAAAAGATCGCCGCCTTGCTTCCGCGCATCGAAGTCGCCGCCGAGGATGCTCAAGCTTGGTGGGCGGAGCGGGAAGAGAACCTGGCTTAGGCCCTCAACCTGCCCGTGCCGTCCGGGTTGCGTCGGCATCAACGGTTTGGCCGTCGGTGCTTATCACCACGCCGTAATCGCGAACCGCCGCCTCTGCCGAGACCACCCCGTCGCGGACGTCCCTCAGCACCAGATCCGGTTCACGTTCGAACGGATTGCCCCAGCCACCACCGCCCGGGGTGTGGGCGATGAAACGCGCCGGGCCGAGGCGGCGCACGCCGTATTTGGGCGGGATGAACTCCTCGCCCTCAACCGGCCTCACCCATTGCTCGCCGACGCGCCCGTCGCCGCCGCCGAGGACCCCGTAACCGGAGGGTGTATCCAGGCCCTCGGCCCGGAATGACCAAGTGGTGGGGGCCAGAATATCGGCCTCGTAGCACACGCCGGAGCCACCGC
>JADHLJ010000246.1 GCA_016780745.1 Alphaproteobacteria bacterium
CCCGGGTTGGGGAACGAGGCGCATCGATGCTGCTCGCCGGAAACTGGTAGAGATTGGCGCACTTCATCAGAAGCACCAAGGCGGTAAAAAACGTGGGGACCCGTCCCAATTCACGCTTAGTTCCCGCACCGAAATTAAGGGTGCTCGAAAAGCATCCAATATAAATAAACACCCCTCCGCCCTTTCCCCGCCTCCCCCTCCGATCTTGATCGAGAATGAGGTTGGTCGGCGACAGCAACTTGGCCTGAACCTTGTTGGCGGTGCTGGACGACCACGGCGTATCGATCCCATCATGTTCGGTCGTGTGGTCCGTCAACAACGAGAACAGCAAGGTCTTTCCCAGGCACAGGTCGCGGCGATGTCGGGCATGTCGCGGTCGGGTGTCGGCAATATCGAGACAGGCACCTTCCCCGCTTCACCGAAAACCCAGCACCATCTCGCCGATCTGTTGGGCATCGACTTGGGAGTCGCCGCATGACCTACGTCGCCGCATGACCTACACGGACACCGAGCGCCTCGATGCTCTCGCCCATTATCTTGACCACGGCGTAGCGCAGCTGGACGCGCACCTGCTTGGCAACGAGGAAATGGACAAGGTTGAGATCGACAGCCTCATGCTGGCGATGCGCCGCGCCGCCTCGATGGTCATCGACATCGCCGCCACGGTTTCGCCGGCGCCCCGTGATCGCGCCGCGAAACTCGGCCTCCGTGTTCTTGACGGAGGTGTCGGCCATGACTGAAGCAGGGACCCAGCAACGCCGATACATATGGGTCAGCCGAGACACGTGGGCGCCGCTAGATGTTGTCGCCAGAGATCCACAACAACGCGCGGCGGCGCTCGAAGCGGCGAAGAGGTTCCGTGCGCCCAGAAAATATCGCGCGCTCGTGGAAGCTTTTGCGGAATTTGACGCCGCAACAGGCGCCAGTCCGCTCATAGCCCGAAAATTAGAAGACGGCCCTGAGCCTCGTTGTCGTGGTTGGACAGACAAGCAACAGCTGGCTGCGGCTTTGAGGTACGCACGGCGGTCGGTTCGGACAACTCCTGACAATGTTGTGCCACTTCCGGGGCAGCGATGATGGGCCGGTTTTCCCGCGACAAGGGCGCCCGCGTCGAGCGCGAGATGGTTGATCGCCACAAGGCTATCGGTGTTCACGCGGCCCGGGTTCCATTGTCCGGTGCCGCCGGCGGACGGTTCTCCGGTGATGTCGATGTCCACGCGTTCGGAGCTGATGCCGCGCCCCTGGTATCCGAGGTTAAGGCCAGGGCGAACGGCGCCGGTTTCACGACTCTTGAGCGATGGCTCGGCGACAACGACCTGGTGTTTCTCCGCCGTGATCGCGCCGACCCTTTGGTCGTTCTTCCATGGCGAACTTACGAGCGCCTAGTCGTCGGAGGTGGTCATGGCAGGTGACGCCAAAATCCCCCCCCTGAGAGCCCCGTACAGCAGCGTTACGAGGGTTTCGCGAGTTCCGGCCCGGAAACACCCTAAAGGCCGTTACCGGCGCTCTACGGGCCGAATATGGGGTGTTGCACAAAACCGTTTCCCGTTTCAGGGGAGACGTTGATGGCGAAGAAACCCAAGAAGCACGTTCCGGTCGAAATGGAGCACCCCGACAAGGTCCAAGGGAAACTGAAGAGACTCGGCGGTTCGAATTACGACGACTTCAACCAGACGCTCGCCAACCAGGTCGTGAATACGCTCTGGATGCCGGAGGCGACGAACAGTGAGACCCGCAACCGAATGATCCAAACGGTCATGGCAGCGATGACCGGTATTGCCCCGCAAGATGAAACGGAGGGCATGCTGGCGGCGCAGATGGTCGCGACCCACAACGCCGCTCTCGAGTGCTATCGCCGCGCCATGATCGAGGGGCAGACTTTCGAAGGTCGCGAGCAGAACCTACGTTTCGCGGATCGGCTATCGAAGACCTACGCGCAGCAGCTAGACGCGCTGAAGCGATACCGCCGGAAAGCCGATCAGACGGTGCGGATCGAGCGCGTCGTCGTGAATGATGGCGGTCAGGCCATCGTTGGCAACGTGACCAGGGGGGGCGGGGATGGAGACGAAACCGATGAACAACCCCATGCACCGGCAATTACCGATGAACGCGGCTCCGAGGTGTTGCGCGAAGACGCGTTCGGGGAGCCCGTGCCGGTCGCCCGCAGTGCGCGGTAGGAAACGTTGCCGAATGCACGGCGGAGCCGCAGGATCCGGGGCTCCAGCCGGGGAACGCAACGGAAATTACCGTCACGGCGTTTACACCCAGGAGGCGATCGCCGAGCGCCGTTTCCTGAATGCCCTGTTGCGAGATGCTCGGGCGTCGGTAGAGCCTATGGGGTGACAGAAACCGGAGACCTGGAAATTCGCTCCCCACCCTCCAGTTGTCGAAATAGGCGATCGAGTCTGCTACCCTTTTCTCAACTGGATAATCCGTGTGCTCTCTGGGGGATGTCATGCCGGCAAAGAAGTTCTTTGTTCTGCTATTCGCGCTCGCGGCGGCGGCGTGTACCAGCACCGAGATGACGAGCTTTGTCGACCCCGGCGTAAAGCCAGGTCAGCACTACAAATCAATTGCGGTTTTTACCGTCGGGATGGGGTTGGCTGAGAGGGTGGCAGCTGAAAATGCTGTGGAAGAGTGGTTGATCCAGGCGAAGGTCCGGCCTGTCCGAGGGATGTCAATTGTCCCGCCAACACGGGCGGTTTCAAAAAATGAGGTCCAAGAAAAAATTAATGCGTCAGGAGTAGACGCCGTTTTGATGCTGGTTCTGAAGAGCAAGGACTTCATCAATCATCAAATGCCAACGACCTACCATCCAGGGCAAACTACGAGCTATGTGAACTTTGTCGGCAACAACGCCTATGTGACGACGAACCAAAGTCCCGGGTTTACGTCTGGCGGCGGTACCGTGCGGAAGCCCATCGCAAGCTATGAGCTATCCCTGACCGACGCTAGATCCCAGGAAGTTGTCTGGAAAGCTGACGGACAAACGAGGGGCGGCGTGCAGCACTCCTATGCTGACCTTGCCGCATCAACGGGCCGAACGGCCGTTACAAGACTGATCGCAGACGGGCTTATCGCAAAGAAGAAATAGGGGCGAGATGGCCGCCAGGGACGCTATGACCAGATCCTCGACCAGAACCCCCGTGGTGGCTCGCCCTTGACGCGCTGATCTTCCAGGAGCCGTTGTGTTGTCTCGACCTGCCCCTTGAGCCATTCCTCGCGCTCGACGGCCTTCTCGCGATCCTGGTTCCGCTCGCGGCGTTCCCGGTCGAGTTCCGCGATCACCCGGTCCCGTTCCTCGCGCATCAGTTCAAGTTGGGCATGCACGGCGCTGTTATCGTTGCGTGTTTCGCGTTTCTCACTTGTTTCTTTTGATGTAGTTGCGTCGCGTTTCCCAAGGTTGGTTTCCGGGTAGACGCGTAACAGTTCTGAGGCTTCAATATGTGGCCGCCCATCATCATCACGATCCGCAGAAATCTTGCCATTTTTGACCATTCTACTGATCTGTCCCTTGGACTTGCCGGCGGCGCGAGCAGCCTGGGAAACGGTCAACTTCATGGGGCGTTCCATTCGTTTCATTAAACGTTGTGGAGACGCAGTTTACCGCGTTTCGCCGTCTTTGGCATCATGGTCAAATGCGCGCCGTTGAACCTGGTTGTGCGTCAATGTGCAAATACGTGTTGACACTCGATACCGGCATGGCAATATCAATAAGCATGTTTACAACGTTACAGAGGGTGCCATGGCGGTCTACGGTTACACGCGGGTATCGACGGTGGAACAGGCCGAGGACGGCCACTCCCTGGAAACACAGCGCCGGATGATCGAGGGACAGGCGACGATCCTCGGCAAGACCGTCGATCGGATCTTCACGGACCGCGCCGTGTCGGGCGGGCGTCCCTTGGACAAACGCCCCCAAGGTCAGGTCATGCTGGATATCCTCCAGCGCGGCGACGCGGTGATCGCGACCAAACTGGATCGGATGTTCCGGTCGGCGTCCGACGCGATCCAGATGCTCGAGCAGTTCAAGAACCGCGGCGTGTCCCTTTTTCTGCTCGACCTGGGCGGTGACGTGACCGGCAACGGCGTGTCGCAGATGGTGTTCACGATCATGTCGGCGGTCGCGCAATTTGAGCGTGAACGGATCGCCGAGCGGATCGCCGAGGTGAAGGAGACCCAGCGCCGCAAGGGCCGTTACTTGGGTGGCATCACGCCGTTCGGTTGGCGGGTCACCGATGATGGTGGTCTGGTCGAGGACCCGGGTCAGCAGCGCGCCATCGACCGGATGGCCGAAATGCGGGACTATGGCAAAAGCCTACGGGTCATCGCCGACATCATGAAGGCAGACGGCTTCAGTATCAGCCATGCGGGTGTCGTACGGGTCCTGAAGGCGCGGGAACGGGGAGAAGCGGCATGATGCGGATGGCTCTGATGGCGATCGCTGTTATCGCACTTGTGGCGGGGTGCCAAACTACGAAATCAAGGCAACAAACGGGGATCGGAGTGCATGAGCATTTCTTGACGTGCGCAAAAACTAACCAGTCACTCGAAATGATCGTGGGATGTGGAAAGATCAGAAGGGAAAGTTGGGTCACCTACGGCGAGGGCAAGCGATCACAATATGGAGACAACTGGATCATTCGAGCCGAGCTTCTCGTGGATAATGTCAAATCGGGTGAGCAGTCGGAGACGCAGGCTAAGTCCGCGCTATTTGAGATGATTAATGAGGGTATTGCACGAAAAACAGAATATATTCAGCGAACTCTTGATCGACAAAACGAGCATGATGTGGCCCGCGAGAATCGTAGGCGAACAAGACGGTGCGATGAGGCGACGGAAATGGAAGAAGGTTTCGCCCGCAGCTTCTTCGAAGCCAAATATTGTGATTGAGCGCAAACCTGAGAGGGAAGTGAATTAGTGAAGAAGATCGGTGACAGCCTCCCGGATCTTCCACCACCGCCGAAGATCACCCCGACGACGCGCCGTCTGATCGAGGCGTCCGCGTACCTCGCTGATGGCGAGCCCGACGAGCTGACCTTTCAGCATTCTGTCCTCTGTCAGACCGCAATGCCGTACCGCCGGACGCCGGACCGGGTCTGGGAGCGGCAACAGGGCGCTGTGTTTCTTCAGATACAGGCGGGGTCTCTGCTCGATCCTCTCGAGGAAGGTTTTGTCGATCAGCCGCTGCCGTTTGGAGAGAAGGCGCGGCTCGTAATGATGCATCTGAACGCCGAGGCTATGCGCCAGGGGTCGGCTACCATCGAGGTCGCGGATAGCATGACGGCATTCGTCAGGGACCTTCTGCAACGACCTCCGAATGCCCGCGAACTAAATGTCGTCCGCGACCAGCTGAACGCCCTCGCCGGTGCGACGATCCGCTTGGGCATGATCCAGGACGGTCGAGCTATCCAGTCGCAAGGACCGATCGTGAATGCCCTCGATCTCTGGTATCCCGCCGAGCCGGGACAACGGGTCCTTTGGGGGTCGAACATCCGCCTGTCCGAAGAATATTTCGCGTCCCTGACCCGACACGCGGTTCCCCTCGCCATGGAGGCCGTGCGGGCGCTGTCACACTCGGCGATGGCCTTGGACGTGTACACATGGCTGGCCCAGCGGCTGCACCGCGTCTCGCCTCGGAAGCCGGTCTTCATTCCTTGGCCTGCCGTCCACGAGCAATTCGGCCACGGCTATAAGCGCATTCGAGCTTTCCGAGCGTTCTTCCAGAAGGTCGCGAAGCAGGTCCTGGTGGTCTATCCCGACGCCAAGATCGATGTCGATGGCCGTGGCGTCACTTTACGGCATAGCCCGCCGCCGATCGCGCAACGGTCGACACCAGGGCGACGGCTCACATCAATGTAGGAGATACAAATGCGTTGGACTGCCAACTTCTTCGACAACCGCGATGATACTCAGCCGTCCCGATCTATTCCGATCGAAGCGCCGAGTGAAGAACAGGCACGCGAGCAGGCAACGGCAATGATGATGGATGGTGAGCTGCGGGTGGATGTTATTCCTGCGTGATGATCCGCAAAGGATAAAGGCGTCACTCTGAAAAGTTATCCACGGGCACTTGGTGGCGGACTTTGCGGGCACTTGGTGGCGCGCGACTCGGGAATCTTACGGGCACTTGGTGGCACAACCCCTATAGACTCCGATAAAAACCTTATAACCATTTCCCACTGCCTGTGGATAACTAGATGTTGCGATAAAGGTGACTCCACGTGACTCCAGACGCAGGATCTGGTATATTTGAGCAAGTGAAATAAGGGGGGGGACAACAGTGGAAACGTTCAGGAGCGTTACGCAGAACCATGCCCCAAGAAACACCGCCTCTGGCGTTGTCCGTTACTGAGTTTTGCCGTCTGACCGGCATCTCTCGCCGGACTTTTTACAACCTCGCAATCCGTAACGAAGCACCACCGACGATCCAGATCGGCCGCCGTCGCCTGATCCGTCGTGAAGCCGCCGAAACATGGCTTCTCGAAAGGGAGTCGCGGTCGTGATCGCCCTGGCAACCTCGACTGAACCCCCTTCCAGCCCATTCCACGACGCAGCCCTCGATCTGCTGCCTTATAGGCTCGCAACAATACCGTGCGAGATCGACGGTAAAGCTCCTCTGGTTAAAAATTGGACGAAGTGGAAACACCCACTTGGAAGGAATGCTGTCGAAAAGTTCATGGCGCAATTCTCTCTAGCGAACATCGGAGTTCGATGTGACCTGAGCGGGATCACAGTAGTCGATATCGATGGCGATCAGCACCTGGTCGCAACCGCGATCAAGATGTTCGGCGACACACCATTGAAGACCCAAACCCCGAGTGGGGGGACGCATCTTTGGTATCGGCATGATGGCGAAGGAAACCGGAACCTGCGGGCCAGCCACGGCCTGGATATCGATATTAAAGGCCGTGGCGGGTTCGTTTTGGCCCCACCCTCCATCAGGACCGACGGACCCCACGCGGGTCGGCGATACAAGTTTGTCACCGGGTCCTGGGATGACCTGCCTACCTTGCCGACCATGACACCTCTAGAGGCTGGGCCATCGATCACGCCCGTCGCCCAGGCGTCCAGTTCGCCGACATCGTTGCGAGCGGTTCAGGCCGGGTGGCGGAACACGACCTTGCACAAATTGTTGTTGCGCGAGGTCCGCCAGGTCGATGATCTAGAGGACCTGATCGATGTCGCGCTTACGATCAACGAGGACTTCCCAGATCCGCTGCCGAATGCCGAGGTCGAGAAGACCGCCAGATCGGTTTGGAACCTGGAAATCAGCGGCGCCAATTGGGTTGGCCGCGGCGCCCGCATCGAAGTCACGATGGATAACCTGGATAGTTTCGGTGGGGATGCTGACGCCTTGATGCTGGACATTTACCTTCGCCTTCAACATGGCGCTCGGCCAGAACCGTTTGCGGTGTCGGCTAAGGCGATGGCGCAAGCGAATGTGATCCCGGGTTGGGGAACGAGGCGCATCGATGCTGCTCGCCGGAAACTGGTAGAGATTGGCGCACTTCATCAGAAGCACCAAGGCGGTAAAAAACGTGGGGACCCGTCCCAATTCACGCTTAGTTCCCGCACCGAAATTAAG
>JADHLJ010000247.1 GCA_016780745.1 Alphaproteobacteria bacterium
CCAACCGGGTCGCCGGCGAGATCAACGACAAGGGTGGCAAGGCCTTCGGCTTCAAGCTGGACGTGACCGATCAGGCCGAGACCGAGAGCGTCGTCGAGGCGGCGGCCGAGGCGATGGGATCGCTGGATGTGATTTTCTGCAATGCCGGCATCCGTGAGATCGAACCGGCTCAGGACCTGCCATTGGATAAATGGAAGGCGGTGATCGACGTCAATGTCACCGGCGTCTTTATCTCGGCCCAGGCCTTTGCGCGTTATTGCATCGCCAAGGGCAAGGGCGGCGCGATCGTCAATACCGCCTCGACCCTGGGTGTCATGGCCTCGACCTCGCGCTGTGCCTATACCACCTCGAAACACGCGGTGGTGGGCATGACCAAGGCGTTGGCGATGGATCTGGCGCCGCATGATATCCGGGTCAACGCGGTGGGCCCCGGCGTCATTCGCACGCCGCTGACGGAGCGTTATTTCCAGGACGCCGAGATGGCGGAGAAAATCAAGGAAATTCACGCCATGAATCGCTGGGGAGAGCCGTCGGAGATCGCTCGCGCGGTGCTGTTCCTGGCCAGCGACGAGGCGAGCTTCTGTACCGGCCACAACATGGTCATCGACGGGGGCTGGACAGCCGGCAAGCGCATGTAGGGTCTCGCGTCGCGAGACTCTGAATGACCGCTTTGCTCACGCTGCTGCCCTGTGGGGTGGTGGTCGTCGCGATCCTGATCTTCCGGTTGAGCGGCCTCGTCGCCGCGGGCCTGTCGCTTGCCTGCGCCCTGGCGTTGTGGGTGAGCGGGGTATTCGCGGATGCCGAGATCCTTCATCTCCGGCACGCGCTCCTCGATGCGCTCGTGCTGGAGCTGTTGGTTGGTGTCGTGGTGTTTCTCGGCTTGCTTTTCGTGGTGGTGAGCGGGCGCGGCGGCGGGTTGAACGCTCTCGGCGCGGTGGTCGCCGCGCTCGGTCTGTCGATCCCGCGAACGGTAATCCTGATCGCGCTGGGTATCGGCGTCGCGGTGGAATCGCTGACCGGCTATGGGGTCTCGATGCTTGTCACGGTGCCTCTCTTGCTTCGGGTGGTCGATCGAACCCGAACGATCCGTCTGGCGCTGATCGGCATGAGCCTGATGTCCTGGGGCGCCTTGTCGGTGGCCACGCTGCTGGGGGCGGAGATCGCCGGGCTCGCGACGCCGGTTCTCGCGGCGGCCATCCTCAAGACCAGCGGCCCCGTCGCGGCGGTTTTGCCTTTCGTCTGCCTGATCGGCATGACCGAGGTCCGGCGGTCCGACATTGCCCACGCCTTTGTTGCCGCCGGTACCCTGGTGGCCGGCATCGCCGTTACGTCGTACTGGATCGGGGTCGAGGTCGCCGGCGTGGGCGGCGGGCTTGCGGTCATCTTGAGTGCCATCGCGACATCGGGTTCCGGGCGGGACGTGACGCGGATCGTGTTCTCCAAGGCGATGCTGCCCTATGGCCTGTTGATCGCCGGGGTGGTTCTGCAAAAAGCCGTCATACCCTTCTGTCAGGTCATCGGTTTCAATCCGGAGATCGCAACCCCGCGGGTGGCGTTTCGTATCGTCGAATCCCCCGGAGTGGCCTTGCTCGTCGTTTCGGTGATCTCGATTTTGATCGTCGATCGCTCTGGCGGTGGGGCGATGGTACGCCAGACCATTGGCCGGTCCTGGCGTCCGCTGGCCGGAATTCTGTTGTTCCTGCTGACCGCGCGGATCCTTGTCGAGATCGGCGGGATCGCTTCGTTGGCGGAAACGCTGTCGCATCTTGGCGCCTATTTCGGATCGGTCGTCGTTACGCTGATGGCCGGGGTCGGCGCCTTCGCCACCGGTAGTGGGGTGACGTCGAACGCGTTGTTCATGTCCAGCGCGGTGACCATCGGCGAAAATCTCGACGCGCCGGTCCTGTTCGCGGCGCTCCAGCACAGTGGATCGGCGCATATGGCGATGGCGTCCCTGCCGGTAATCGCGATCCTGGTCGCGGCCATGCCCGAAAGCCAGCCCGGTGACGAGGGCACGGCGATGCGCCAGGCCTTGGGCCTGGCGGGAATATGGCTAACGATCGTGGTGGCGAGCGGTTGGGTTCAGCTTGCCTTGAGGGGTTGAAGACGCCCCTTCCGTAACGAGGGTCAACTTTGGGCTTTTAGTCGACACCCAGCGCGGTGGCCAGTTCCGGGAAGCTGTCGACGATGATGTCACAAGCCGAATTGGCGTTGGGATCCGGCGGGCCCGGCGGGCCCCACTCATCCGGGCGGCGCACGAACGCGGTCTTGAATCCAACCGCGCGCGCGGCGTCGAGATCGAAGTTATGGCAGGCGACCATGCAGATCTCGCTTGGGTCCAGCGCCAGCCATTTGGCGACGGTCTGGTAGGATTCCGGCAAGAGCTTATATTTGCCGATCGCCTCGCAGGAAAACACCGCGTCCCAGGAAAGCCCGTTCCGCTTGGCCGTGTCCATGATGATCCGAAAACTGAGAATGGTGAAGGAGCAGACCATGTACTTCGTCTTGAGCCGCGGCTGAACATCGGGGAAGTCTGGCCACGCGTCGAAGTTATGCGCCGCCGTCCAGGCGATGGCGTGGCGGTCCTCCTCGGTGAAGGCATCCAGGCCGAATTCGGCGCAAAGCTCGTCCAGGGTGGTGCGATGCGCGCCGTCGAAATTATAGGCCGGCGGCTCATGCTCGCCGAGATTAAGCATTCGCCCGAGCGCGCGCCGCCGCAGCTCGTTGGTGATCGTCGTCCAGTCCTTGTCGAGCCCATGGCGGCCACCGACTTCGGCGAGCGCGGTCTTGAAGCCGGTATGCCAATCCAAAATCGTGCCGCCGGTATCGAAGGTCAGCGCCTTCACGCCATCCAGGCTCATGGTCTCTTCCTCTCACAAAACAGTCCGACGGTGAGCTTAGGACGCGGCGACCGGGCTGAAAAGTCGCGAGCGCGTGAGACGACACGCAACGTGTTCTCGCAAGGCGCCTTCCGCGACGGGTTAGTCCGAGCGCAGGTTCGCCTCCGCTTCCACGTAGTTATGGGTCAGGTCCGATGTCACGGCGCGTGCGTCGAGGCCTTGGCTAAGCTTGATCCGGGTAAACCCGTTGGTCGTGTAGCGAGAAACCCGCAGGTAATAGCGTTCTTCCACATAACGTACGAGATCGAGGTATTGATCCGAAACATCCGGCGCCACCCAGAAGGAATCGTAATTAACGATCGCGTTGACGCGGCGGCCCAGCGGTTCCAGCGTGGCGTCGACGGCGTGCTTGATACGATCGATATCGTCGGCGGACGCGACCCGCATGCCGGAATAGTCGAGAAACAACGTGTTGGTCTGTCGCTCGTAGCTGATCCGTCGGTCGATCGCGATGTCGTAGAGCGTCTGGCGCAGGCCCATGGGCTCCGCCTGGAAGATCGCCGGATTCATCTCCACGGGATCGCCGACCATTGGGCTGAAGGGCAGGAGGTCCAGGACCTGACTTTTGATATCAATGCCGGGCGCGATTTCGATTAGCTCAAGTCCGTCCTTGCGCAGCGCAAAGACACAGCGTTCCGTGACGTAGAAGACCTGGCGCCCCTGACTGGCGGCGCGCGCGCCGGAGAATGTCCTCTGGCCGATCTTCTCGACGAATTTTGGGTGCTTGCCTTCTTGTTCGATCACCAATCGACCATCCGCGATGGATGTCTTCAGTCCCCCCGAGGTGAAGGTGCCGACGAAAACGACCTTCTTGCTGTTTTGCGTGATGTTGATGAAACCGCCGCAGCCGGAAACCCGGTTCGCGAAACGGCTGGCGTTCACGTTGCCCAGACCGTCGCATTCCGCGAAGCCGAGATAGGCCGAATCAAGGCCGCCGCCATCGATGAAATCGAACTGGTAGGGATGGTCGATGGAGACGCAAAAATTCATCGACGCGCCGAACTCGAAACCGCCAAGCGGGACGCCGCCGAAGACACCGGGGTCGACGGTCAGGGTGATTTCCTCGGCGATCCGTTCCTCGTTGGTGATATTGCCGATCATCGACGGCATGCCGAGACCGAGATTGACGATGGACTTTGGCGTCAGCTCCATCGCCGCGCGCCGCGCGATAACCTTTCGTTCGTCCAGTTTCAGCGGCCGAAGCGATTCGACCGGAACACGAATCTCTCCGGAAAGCGCGGGGTTGTACTGGCTGCTGAAGTTCTGCATGTGCAGGTCGCGCGGGGCCACCACCACGCAATCGACCAGCATGCCGGGAATCTGGATGCTTCTGGCGTCGAGCGAGTCGACCTGGGCAACCCGTTCCACCTGACAAATAACGATCCCGCCGGAATTGCGGGCCGCCATGGCCATGGCCAGGGTTTCAAGCCGGAGCGATTCTCGTTCGATGGTGATGTTTCCGGTCTCGTCCGCGGTCGTGCCGCGAATGAACACGACGTCGATGGAAAAGCCCTTGAAGAACAGCGTCTCCTCGCCGTTCAAGGTCACGAGTTCGACAATATCCTCGACCGCCGCCTCATTGACCTTGGCGCCTTCGACCCGAGGGTCGACAAAAGTATCGAGACCAACCTTGGACAGGGTGCCGGGCTTGCCGGCGGCGATATCGCGATAGAGATGAGTGATCACGCCCTCGGGAAGATTATAGGCTTCGATCTTGTTCTCCACCGCCAGCTTCTCGATCGCCGGGATCAACCCGTAATGGCCGCCAATCACCCGCTTCAATAGCCGCTCGTGTCCGATCCGGTTCAGCCCGCCATCCTTGCCGTCGCCAATGCCGCCGGCATAGACCAGCGTCAATTCCTCCGGCATTTGCGTGTCAAGGAAACGCTCCTGCAGACCCGCCAGTAACTGTTCCGGAACCGCGTTGGTGCCATAGCCGGAAACCGCCAGGACGTCGCCGGATTGAATCAACGCGATCGCGTCGGCGATGGGGGTGATTTTGCTCATATTGGTTGCTCATCCTCCAGCATGGTCCGCAATTGGGCCTTGGCGATTTTCTCCAGGGTTGAACGAGGGAAAGCCTCCATGACCCGAAACTCGGCGGGTACCTTGAAGTCCGCGAGCTTTGCCTGGCATGCCGCGCGAGTACGATCCAATAGGCCGTCATCCACCGCGTCCGGCCCGCCATGCACCAGCATCAGCGCCACCGGTTCCTCGTCCAGCATCTTATGCTTGCGGGCGACCACCGCGACCTCGGCGACTTCCGGCAGTTCCATGATCACCCGTTCGATCTCGGCGGCGGCGACGTTCTCTCCGCCGATCTTCAGCATGTCCTTGTCGCGGCCCGAGAAGCTTATGAAGCCGTCCTCGTGCAGGGTCACCTGGTCGCCGGTGATGAACCAGCCGGCCGCGTCATAGGCCGTATCGGTGGCCTCGGGATTGTCGAGATACTCCTTGAACAGAGAGACCCCGCGCGTACCGAGGATCTTCAAGTGTCCGGTCTCGCCGGGCTCGACGGGCTTGCCGTCGTCGCGTTGGATCGAAACACCGTATTCCGGCGCCGGCTTGCCGATCGCCATCGGGCGGTTGTCGAGATGCGGGTGACCGACGATGCCGTGGGTGATGGTCTCGGTCATGCCCCACCAGCCCATGGTCTTTATGCCAAACTTCTGGTCCTGGGGGGGCGAGCACATGCCGTTGCCCCAGAGCCGGTAGAAATGCCGCTCCGGCGCCTCGGTCTCGGCCAGCGCGTTCAGGCAGAACCAGATCATCGAGGTCCAGGTGCATTTGTACTGGACCGAAAG
Source organism: Alphaproteobacteria bacterium (assembly GCA_016780745.1). Lineage (GTDB taxonomy): Bacteria > Pseudomonadota > Alphaproteobacteria > Thalassobaculales > Thalassobaculaceae > JADHLJ01. The sequence continues at coordinate 5,705 of JADHLJ010000247.1, forward strand.
GTCCCAGAAACGGCTGGTCGTCCAACGGGGCAGTAACACCGCCGTCCCGCCGGCCCAGAGCGTTGCCAGCACCGAATAGGCCTGGGCGTTGGTGTGGAACAGCGGCAGATAGACCAGATGCACGTCCTCGGCCCGTAGATCCTCGTGCTCGGCGTTGACCCGCGCGCCCCACAGGGCGTTGGCATGGGTCCAGACCACGCCCTTGGGCCGCGATGTGGTGCCGGAGGTGTATTGGATGCCGACGGGCGCCATCGGATCGGCTGGTCTTGCCGGCACCGTGCCCGGATCGCCCAGCAGCGCCGCGAATGCCTCGGCGGTCCCGGGACGATGGCCAGTGGTCGCGGGAAGGCCGGCGTCATGATCGGTCACCGCCAGCCAGCAATCCGAGGACACGCAAGCCGCGACCAGATCCGCGAAAGCCGGTTGAGTGATCGCGCCGCGAACCCGGGCGTGCTCGGCGAAATAGGTCAACTCATCCGCCGAGGAGCGGGCATTGGTGGTCACGCCGACCGCGCCGATTCGCGCGCAGGCATACCAGGCAAGCAAGAGTTCTGGGCAGTTGTCGAGATGGATGAGCACTCGGTCACCCTGGGTGATCCCGCGCGTCAGCAGCCCGGCGGCAAGGCGCTCCACGTCCTGGGCGAAGGCACCGTAGGTCCAGGTTTTCGGGGCGTCATCGAAGGGATGCCAGATCAGAAACGGGTGGTTGGCGCGGCTTCGCGCCCGCTCGGCGAGCAGGCCTGGAATGTCCTGGGACAGGAAGGGATGAAAAATCGGGATGCCGGGCGTCGCCATTTCGGGAACTCTTATTGGTGTGGGGTGAGTGGGCCGATTATGATCAGCGTGAGCCGTTAGTGGCTAGCGGAAACTCCAGCGCTCCCGGGGACGATCGATGAAAATGGCATCTTGGGAGACTGGCGAGAACATCCGCGCCGGGCGGCGAGACCGATGACCGGACCCTCCACGAAAGCCCTGACCATCATCCTCGGCGCCCTGGCGGCGCTGGGCGCGGCGGCCATCGATATGTACTTGCCGAGCCTGCCCCGGATTGATGTCGAGCTCGCCTCCGGCGCCGGCGAGGCGCAGCTGACGCTTGGTGCGTTCCTGATCGGCCTTGGGGTTGGCCAGGTTTTTCACGGCGCGATCTCCGACGCCTATGGCCGGCGCTGGGTGTTGATCGGCGGAACGGTGCTCTATTGTCTCGCGAGCCTTGGATGCCTTACCGCCGGGGATATCAACGAGTTGATCGTCTGGCGTTTCGTCCAGGCTCTTGGCGCGGCCTCCGGTAGCGTCATTTCCCGGGCCATCGTGCGTGATCTCTATGACACCAACGAGGGCGCGCGGGCCCAGTCCTTCATCAACATGGCGTTTTTGGTGACGCCTTTGTTGGCGCCGAACATTGGCGGATATCTCCTGGCGTGGTTCGGATGGCGGGCGATCTTCCTGGTGCTCTGTCTGTTCGGCGTGGCGTGCTTGATCGCGATCATCGTTCGGGTGCCGGAATCCCTGCCCACCGACCGCCGGTCACCCTTGGCGCCGGGCGCGCTCGTCAGGGGGTTCGGGCGGATCCTGACCCATCGCCAAACCCTGGGATGCATGTTCGCCGCCGCCACCTCCTTTGGCTGTATGTTCACCTATTTCGCGGCCTCGCCCTTCGTGTACATCACCGTGTACGGCGTGCCGGAACAGCATTATGGCTTGCTGTTCAGCCTGAATGTCGTGGGCATTATCGCGACCAATTTCATTAACGCGCGCCTGGTCGTGAAAATCGGCGCGATCCGCATGATGTGGATTGGCTGCGTGATCTGCGCCGTCGGAAGCCTGGGCTTGCTGGCCACGACCCAGTTTGATGTCGTGGGGCTGCCGGGCGTGGTG
>JADHLJ010000001.1 GCA_016780745.1 Alphaproteobacteria bacterium
GCCCGATGGCGATCGGCGGCAAGGTCGAGATTCGCCCGATGATGTATTTGGCGCTATCCTACGACCACCGCATCGTCGACGGTCGCGAGGCGGTGACCTTCCTGGTTCGCGTGAAGGAAGCGATCGAGGACCCGAGACGCCTGCTGATTGATATGTGAGCCGCCTGGCGGGCCTTGAGAGCAAGACCGGAGACCATCTCATGAGTGACACCTACGATCTCGTTGTCATCGGCGCCGGGCCCGGGGGCTATGTGGCGGCGATCCGGGCGGCGCAGTTGGGGATGAAAGTGGCTTGCGTTGAAAAACGTGGGACGCTTGGCGGGACCTGCCTGAATGTCGGCTGTATCCCATCCAAGGCGATGCTCTCGGCCTCCGAGAAATACGCCGAGGCGACCGGGCATCTGGCCGATATCGGGGTCGAGGTCGGCACGGTTTCGCTCAACCTCACAAAAATGCTCGCCAATAAGGACCAGGTCGTCGATGACCTGACCAAGGGCATCGAGTTTCTGTTCAAGAAGAACAAGGTCGACTGGGTCCAGGGCGCGGCCTCGATCAAATCGGCGAGTGAGGTGGTGGTCAGCCCCGACAAGGGCAAGGCCACGACGCTCAAGACCGAGCGGGTGCTGATCGCCACGGGGTCGGAATCGACACCGCTCCCAGGCGTCGAGGTGGACGAGAAACGTATCGTGACCTCCACCGGCGCGCTCAGTCTCGCCAAGGTGCCGAAACACCTGGTGGTTGTTGGCGGCGGTTATATCGGGCTTGAGATGGGCTCGGTCTGGGCCCGGCTCGGGGCGCAAGTGACGGTGGTGGAGTTCCTAGACCGGATCGTGCCGACCATGGACCGCGAGATCGGTAAGCGCTTCATGGCGGTGCTACGCAAGCAGGGCATGACCTTCAAGCTATCGACCAAGGTGACCGGCGCTAAGACCGGACGATCCGGCGTCAAGCTGGCGGTCGAGTCGGTGAAATCCGGCGAGGCCGAAACCCTGGACGCGGATGTGGTTCTCGTCTCCATCGGACGCCGCCCGGTGACCGCCGGTCTGGGCCTCGACAAGCTCGGCGTCGCCATGGACCAGCGCGGCTTCATCACGGTCGACGCGGATTTCGAGACCAATGTTCCCGGCATTTTCGCCATTGGCGACTGCGTCCCCGGACCGATGCTGGCCCACAAGGCCGAGGAGGACGGGGTCGCGGCGGTGGAGATCATGGCCGGCCAATCGGGCCATGTGGATTACGGCCTGGTCCCCGGCATCGTCTACACCCATCCCGAGGTCGCCTCGATCGGCAAGACCGAGGAAGATCTGAAGGAGGCCGGCGTCAAATACCGCAAGGGCGCCTTCCCCTTCACCGCCAATAGCCGGGCCCGCACCACGGGCGAGTCCGACGGCACGGTGAAGATCCTCGCGGACGCGGAAACCGACCAGGTGCTCGGCGTGCACATCATGGGGCCAGAGGCGGGTAACCTGATCCACGAATGCGCCACCGCCATGGCCTTCGGCGCCACCGCCGAGGACATCGCCCGCACCTGCCACGGCCACCCGACCTATAACGAAGCGGTCAAGGAAGCGGCGCTAGCGGTGGATGGACGGCCGATCCATATTTGAGGGGGCGGCCGAACCTATTCACGATCCGCGCGCGTCACTTCCGCCGTCGCCCTGATTTTCATCAGGTGACGGCAGTGGCGAGCATAGAGAAATCGACCGACTAAAAGATTGCGGAACATCGGCGAAACCGTATTGGTCCGCCAAGCAACCAATGTTCATCATAGGTTGATGCTTTCTGGGCTCGCATTTGGCGTGACCCCATCAAATCTCGAGAAGAAGGCTAACAACCATTCAAAGATTTTCTGGTTGCGTGTTCTTGGAATTGGCCCTTCATAGTCGAAGGATTGAATGAGAGTCCATGCGCGCTGGTAGTAGTCCTTCCAAGCCGGGACTTCGTTTTCAAAAATACTGAAACGGATAAGCCTTCCATCTGGAAGATCGGCGCGAATATGGCAATTTTTGTGTGTCTTGGGATTTCGTGTGTGGCTACAAGAGATCACGACGGTTCCATTTGGGTCCTGTGTCTTCGGTAAAAACAGATAACCTCGAAATCGGGATTGGCGTGGCGTTAGGTTATCAAACCGTCGAAATTCATTAACGGATTTAGTCTCCTGAGTGTGTCTCAATGAATATTTTAAAAATCGATTGGCAACGACAAAATCATTGTCATGTCCCTGTATCAGGAACGTTATTCTGTTTTTCCACGATCTAGGAGAATCGATTTCACCGGACATCGAATCAATATCAAATCTCAGCGTTGTTGACGGTCTTGAGGATTTGATCCCATGTACGAGATTTGTCGTGTACCGCTGGGGTAGTTTGTAAAGGCGCAGTCCGGTTCCGTTCTTGACTCGAAGATAAAGAAATTCGCCGACTTCGACTCCCGCTCGAGGATGCGCGGGATGATGGATGGTCGTGCCAACGAGCGTCGCGCTTATGATTAGAAGGCTTGCCATGATTTGACACGATTGAACAATTGACAGGCGCACCCTCCGCGGATTTAGGAACGATAGAACAATGACGATGCATATTAAGGCGACTGGCTGCGCGAGGAAATTGAGGCTGACCGGAATCACGAGCACGTAAGCCAGTCGCGGTGAATGATTAAGTGCCTGAAAGCGTGCGGCAGTCAATCCGGGAATCGCTATAATTCCTAAAATTGGAGTAAGATAGAAAGGCATTGGATCGGAAATGATCTCACGCCAATATGATAGGCGGATTGGATATGATAACGATAATATAATAATGGAAGTCCAAAAAATATAAGAACTGAAATATATGCTTAATTTGTATCTATAAACTAATTCAACGATACATATTTGTAGGATAATAATGACGGCTAACACTTTAAATGTAAAATCAGCGCCCACAACGCTACCGCCGATCCCGGGGATGCGCGCTCCGATATACGGCGAGCAGTTGTTCGGTATCCACCTTGGTATAGCGCTGGGTGGTCGACAACGACGCGTGCCCTAGCAACTCCTGGATCGCGCGCAGATCGCCGCCGCCGGATAGCAGATGCGTGGCGAAGGAATGTCTGAGCGCGTGCGGCGTTGCGCTATCGGGTAGGCCCAGCGCACCCCGGATCAGACGCATCGCGCGCTGTAGTACCGCCGGCTGGAGCCGCTTGCCGCGCGCGCCGAGGAAGAGCGGGGTATCCGGCTCGCCCGCATAGGGGCATAGCGCCAGGTAATCCGCGACCGCCTTGCGCACGATCGGCAGGACCGGGACCATGCGCTCCTTGCCGCCCTTGCCGAGAATGGTCATCGCGTCCGAGGCCGGCGCGTCGCGGCGATTGAGCGCAAGGGCCTCGCCGATTCTGAGGCCGCATCCGTAGAGCAAACAGAGGATCGCCGCGTCTCGGGCCGCGATCCACGGCTCCTCGGCGATCACCTCGGCCATGTCGAGGGCGCGGGAGGCATCCTCGACGCCGATCGCCTTGGGCAGCGACTGCGGCAGCTTTGGGGTGCGGACCATGTGAATCGCCGGGTTGGCGACACCGTGCCGGCGCTCGAGATAGCGAAAGAAGGTGCGGATCGTCGACAGCGCTCGCGCCGTCGAGGTCGCCGAGAGGCCACTGGTTCGCCGCCGTGCGAGATAGGCCCGGAAATCCATTGTCTTCAGATCGGCGAGGTCTGTAAGCCCGGCGGGCGCTCCCAGATGATCGGCGAGGAAGCCGAGGAACGCCCGGAGGTCGCGGTCATAGGCTGATTGCGTGTGCTCGGCCATGCGCCGCTCGCCGGCGAGCCAGTCGCGCCAACCATCGACCGCCCGCGCGAGATCGGCGGCGGCACTGGGGGGAGGTGGGGTCAGCCCGGCAGGTTCAGCCATTGCCGTATGGTGGTTTCCAACGCCTTGGCGAGGAAGCCGATCAATTCGGTTCCCTGGCCCTGATGAAAGGTGTCGAGTTCCCGGCTGCCAATCGCCAGCAAGGCCTTGGGCGCTTGCGGACCAAGATCCAGACGCACCAGGGCCTGGCTTCGCACCAGTCCGGAGGCCGCGTCGAAGATCTTCTTGTCCGCCGTTATGTCGGAGGCGAGCGCGATCTGACGCCCCGCCCCGAGAACCCGTTCGATCGCGTCCTCTGGAATGGAACGCAGACCGGACGCATAGGCCCGCGGGATCCGCGTATCGCCGACCTCAAGGCAGATCGTCACCGCGTCGACGTCCAGGACCAGCGGAAGATCGGCGGTCACCGTATGGATGAGCTTCTCGAAGCTGCGCGCCGCGAGAATCTGCAGCACCGCCTCGTGGACCTGCAATTGGGCGGAGCGGTTGTCGCGGGCGGTGCCGACGATCGCCGCATGGGCGTCGCGTAGCCGGGTGTTCTCCTCGCGCAGGCGGTTCAGCACCAGGTGCTGCATATCGACGACATTGCCGTCGAAACGGGCGGACTGGCTGAGCGACTCAAGCAAGGCCGGGTTGTCGGTCAGCAAGTCTGGGTTGCGCCGGAGGTAGTCGAGGACCGCGTCCTCGGTCAACGCCTTGGAAGGGACGTCATTCGCCGCGGCCGCTCCTCGACGGCCCGGCTTGGTGACGGGTCCCTTCTTGGTCACGCCGCGCCGCCTTTCGAATCCAGGATCGACTGGCCGGTCGCGGCCCAATCATCCAGGAAGGCTTGCAGGCCCTTGTCCGTTAACGGGTGATTATACATCGCGCGAATCACCGCCGGCGGCAGGGTCGCGACATCGGCACCGATCTTAGCCGCCTCAAGCACGTGTTGCGGGCCGCGCACCGAGGCGACCAGCACCTCGGTCGGGAAATCGTAATTGCCGTAAATCTGGACGATGTCGGCGATCAGATCCATGCCGACTCCGCCGATATCGTCGAGCCGTCCGACGAAGGGCGAGATGAAGGTCGCGCCGGCCTTGGCCGCTAGCAAGGCCTGGGTGGCCGAAAAACAGAGCGTGACGTTCACGCCCGTGCCCTCGTCCGACAGGGTCTTGCAAGTCTTCAGCCCATCGACGGTCAGCGGCACCTTGACGGTGACATTGTCGGCGATCTTGGCCAGCCTGCGGCCCTCGGCGATCATGGTCTCGAAATCGGTGGCCGCGACCTCGGCGCTCACCGGTCCGTCGACCAGATCACAGATCTCGGCGATGACATCGATGATGTTGCGCCCGGATTTGGCTATCAGCGAGGGGTTCGTGGTGACCCCGTCGACTAGGCCGGTGGAGGCCATGTCCTTGATCTCGGCGACGTCGGCGGTATCGATGAAGAACTTCATGAGGGGTCCCGTTCGCTTGCCCATAATTTCGCGCGAGCGCGGCGCGCGCCCGAATCATCAACGAGTCTAACCCAGGCTCCCGAGACTGGCTAGGTCGGGTCCCGCCGGTTTGTTGGATTTCCGAAAGCCCGGTTGCGGGCAACCCGGCGGCGACACACACTTGGGCGCGCGCTTGGAAAATCATGATGGATCTGGTCACGCGAAATGGATGGTGACGACACGGCGCTGGTGGATGGGGGGCTATTCGGCCCGGCGCGCCGCGTTGGCGTGTTGCTGCCGCTGCCATTGGCTGGCGCCTACGACTATATCGACGAGGGATTGGACCTGGAGCCGGGTGACGTGGTGGAGGTGCCGCTTTCCGGGCGGCGGGTCACCGGCTTGGTTATCGGCGAGGGCGAGGGGAGCGTCGATGAGGCCAAGCTGCGCGCGGTGTTCCGCCGGTTGGAGGTGCCGCGCCTGCCGGCGGTTGTCGTGGATTTCGTGCAATGGGTGGCGGCCTATACGATCACCCCGCCGGGCTCGGTCCTGCGCATGGCGCTCAGCGTGCCGGCGGCCTTGCGCCCACCGGAGCCGATCATCGCCTATGCCCGCGCCGCCTCGCCAATCCCCGACGGCTTTCGCCTGACCCCGGCGCGCGAGCGGGTGTTGGCATTGCTGGAGGACGGGCCACCGCGCACGGCCTCGGATATTACCGGCGAGCTCGGGGTCACCGCTTCCGTGATCAAGGGATTGGCGAAGGCCGGGGTTCTGGCCACGGTGTCGCTGCCCGCCGACCCGCCGATACCGGTTCCCGATCCCGATACACCGCGCATGATGGCTCTGGACAGCGAGCAAAAAGCGGCCGCGGACGCGCTGGTGAAGAAGGTCCGTGATAAGGCCTTCTCGGTCACCGTCATCGACGGCGTCACCGGGGCCGGCAAAACCGAAGTGTATTTCGAAGCCGCCGCCGAGACCCTGAGACAGGGGCGACAGGTTTTGATCCTGGTGCCGGAGATCGCGCTGTCGGCGCCGTTCCTCGCCCGATTCGAGGCCCGTTTCGGCGTCCGACCGGCGGAATGGCATTCGGATCTCGCCCCACCCCGGCGCCGTCGGACCTGGCGCGCGATCGTCGAGGGCCGGGTCCAGGTCCTGATCGGCGCGCGTTCGGCTCTGTTCCTGCCTTTTCCTGATCTCGGTCTGATCATTGTCGACGAGGAGCACGAGGCGGCCTTCAAGCAGGATGACGGCGTGGCGTATCAGGGTCGCGACATGGCCGTGGTCCGGGCCAATCTCGGCGATATCCCCGCGATTCTGGTTTCGGCGACACCGTCGCTCGAGACCGTGACCAATATCTCGCGCGGCCGCTATGGCGTGGTCTCGCTCCTGGCGCGGCATGGCGGGGCTTCCCTGCCAACCGTGGTGCCGATCGACATGCGCCGCGATGGCCCGGAACGAGGCCGCTGGATCGCGCCGGAGCTGGTCAAGGCGATGATGGCGTCATTGAGCCGGGGCGAGCAGGCGATGCTGTTCCTCAACCGCCGCGGTTACGCTCCCTTGACCTTGTGTCGGGCCTGCGGACACAGGTTGGAATGTCCGAATTGCAGCGCCTGGCTAGTCGAGCACCGGCTGACTCAACGCTTGCAATGCCACCATTGCGGCTATCTCTCGGGCCGCCCGTCGGAATGCCGGGAATGTGCCGCGGTCGACAGCTTTGTTCCAAGCGGCCCGGGCGTGGAGCGGTTGGCCGAGGAAGTCTACAACCGATTCCCGGATGCCAGGGTCCAGATCGCCTCCAGCGACACCTTGGCCGGGCCAAGCGCGGCGGCGGAGTTCTCGCGCGCGGTGCGGGCCGGCGAGATCGACATCATTATTGGCACCCAAGTGGTCGCCAAGGGTCATCACTTTCCCTTGCTGACCACGGTTGGCGTGGTCGACGCGGATCTGGGCTTGGCCGGCGGCGACTTGCGGGCGGCGGAGCGGACCTATCAATTGCTGCATCAGGTTGCCGGGCGGGCCGGGCGCGAGGATAAGAAGGGAACCGTTTATCTGCAAACCCATCAGCCCGAAAACCCGGTGATGCGGGCCCTGGTCGAGTGGGATCGGGACGGGTTTCTCGCCGAGGAGGCGCGGGCTCGCGAGGCGGCGGAGATGCCACCTTTTGGTCGTCTCGTGGCATTGGTGGTCAGTGCTCGCGACGCCGCGCCCGCCGACGCGGCGGCGCGGCTCCTGGCCCGCGCGGCGCCGCGATTCTCCGATGTTCAGGTCCTTGGCCCGGCCCCGGCGCCGCTTTCGCTGCTCCGGGGGCGGCATCGCCGGCGTTTGCTCTTAAAGGCCGGACGTTCGGTGAATGTGCAGAAAGTTGTCCGTGATTGGCTCAAGGGATTGAAGTTGCCATCGGCGGCCCGGGTGAGCATCGATGTCGACCCCTACGGCTTCATGTAGCGGTCGGTTCGAACCGATTCCGCGTCAAATGAACGCGTCTTTCGCGCGCTTGTCGTTTTTCAAGTGACGAGCCGACCCACAGGTCTGGGCCGTCGGTCTTAAAGCCCTGGGAAAACCGTAAGATCCGACGCGCCGGGATATCCGGTCGGGCTATCGCAAATTACCCTCTCCCGACCGCTTGCACCCCCCTAATGTCTATGCTAGGAAACCGCCGCGTCCGGGCGGGGAGGGTTCGGCGTGTCGCGTTACCGTTTCCCTCGGCGTTGAAGGGTGGCTCGGAGCGCGGGATGGTACCTCTAAAATCGACAAGGGGCGGTCCCTGGTGGCTTCCAATTCGCAAGGTCTGGCGGCACGTTACGCATCGGCTCTATATGAGTTGGCCGAGGGTGAGCGCGCGCTGGATGATGTTGCCGCGGATCTGACGCGCGTGCGTCAGCTGATCGCGGAGAGTTCCGATCTCGAACGGCTTGTCCGCTCGCCGGCCATGGGCCGCGACGATCAGGCCAAGGGGATGGCGGCGGTTCTGGAAAAGGGCGGCGCGCATGCGTTGACCCAGAAATTCATCGGCGCCGTGTCGATGAACCGTCGATTGTTCGCGATCGAGGATATGACCAAGGCTTTCCTGGAAGAGCTGGCCCGCCGTCGCGGCGAGGTCGCCGCCGAGGTGACGTCCGCGGTCGAACTGACCCAGGAACAAATCGACGCCGTCCACACGGCGTTGCGCGAGGCGGTCGGCCAAAAGGTCGCCGTGAACCTCGCGGTTGACCCCTCCTTGATCGGTGGTCTGGTCGTGCGCGTTGGATCGCGCATGGTCGACAGTTCGATCAAAACCAAGCTGCAACGGCTACAATTTGCCATGAAGGGTGTAGGCTGATGGATATCCGCGCCGCCGAGATTTCCTCGATCCTTAAAGACCAGATCGCAAACTTTGGCTCAGAGGCCGAGGTCGCCGAGGTTGGCCAGGTGCTGTCCGTCGGTGACGGCATCGCCCGCGTCTACGGCCTTGATCAGGTCCAGGCCGGTGAAATGGTCGAATTTCCGGGTGGCATCCAAGGGATGGCGCTGAACCTGGAAAGCGACAATGTCGGTATCGTTATTTTCGGCGATGACCGGGACATCAAGGAAGGCGACACCGTTAAGCGGACTGGCGCCATCGTTGACGTGCCCGTCGGCAAGGGCCTGCTGGGCCGCGTCGTCGACCCGCTGGGTAACCCGATCGACGGCAAGGGCCCGATCGTCTCGGACGAGCGTCGCCGGGTCGAGGTCAAGGCGCCGGGCATCATGCCGCGCAAGGGCGTCCATGAGCCGATGCAGACCGGCCTCAAGGCCATCGACAGCCTGATCCCGGTTGGCCGCGGCCAGCGTGAGCTGATCATCGGTGACCGCCAGACCGGCAAGACCGCGATCGCGGTTGACGCCTTCATCAATCAGAAGTCGGTCAACGACGCCGCCGGCGATGACGACAGCAAGAAGCTGTTCTGCATCTACGTGGCCATTGGTCAGAAGCGCTCCACCGTCGCGCAGATCGTGAAGACCCTCGAGGATCAGGGCGCGATGGAATATTCCATTGTCGTTGCCTCGACCGCCTCCGAGCCGGCGCCGATGCAGTTCCTGGCGCCCTATGCCGGCTGCACCATGGGTGAGTACTTCCGCGACAACGGCATGCATGCCCTGATCGTGTATGATGATCTTTCCAAGCAGGCGGTGGCGTATCGCCAGATGTCCCTGCTGCTGCGTCGTCCTCCGGGACGCGAGGCCTATCCGGGTGACGTTTTCTACATTCACTCCCGGTTGCTGGAACGCGCCGCCAAGTTGAACGACGCCAACGGCGCCGGTTCGCTGACGGCCCTTCCGGTTATCGAAACCCAAGCCGGTGACGTGTCGGCCTATATCCCGACCAACGTGATTTCGATCACCGACGGCCAGATCTTCCTTGAGACCGAGCTGTTCTATCGCGGCATTCGCCCGGCGGTGAACGTCGGTCTGTCGGTCAGTCGGGTTGGCTCGGCCGCGCAGATCAAGGCGATGAAGCAGGTTGCCGGCACGATTAAGCTGGAGCTCGCCCAGTATCGCGAGATGGCCGCTTTCGCGCAGTTCGCCTCGGACCTTGACCCGACGACCCAGCGCCTGCTGGCGCGTGGTGTTCGCCTGACCGAGCTGTTGAAGCAGGGTCAGTACGCGCCGCTCACGGTCGAGGAGCAGGTGGTATCCATCTTCGCCGGTGTGCGGGGTTACCTGGACGGCATCGAAGTCAATCAGGTAACGCGCTTCGAGCAGGGACTTCTTTCCGAGGTTCGGGCCAGCGGCGCCGACATCTTGACCTCGATCCGCGAGGAAAAAGAGTTGAGTAGCGACACGGACAAGAAATTGACCGAGTTCGTTGACGCCTACGCGAAAAAGTTCGCCTGAGCGCGGCCTGTAGCGCCGATTTCGGCGAGGAGACGGCATGCCAAGCCTCAAGGACCTAAAAATCCGGATCAACAGCGTCAAGTCGACGCAGAAGATCACGTCGGCCATGAAGATGGTCGCGGCCGCCAAGTTGCGTCGCGCCCAGGAACAGGCCGAGGCCGCGCGCCCCTATTCGGCGCGGATGGACCGGATGATCGCTTCACTCGCCGGCAAGTCGACCGGCGTTGGTGGACCAAAGCTCTTGGCCGGCACTGGAAGCGACGCAACGCATCTTCTGGTGGTCATGACCGCCGACCGCGGCTTGTGCGGTGGCTTCAACACCTCGATCGTGCGCGCCGCGCGCAATCGGATCCGGGCATTGCAGGGAGAAGGCAAGACCGCCAAGCTTCTCTGTGTCGGCAAGAAGGGCAAGGACCAACTTCGCCGTGACTATGCTTCCTTGATCGAAGACACGATCGAGGGCGTGGCGCGTAAGAATGTTGAATTCGCCTCGGCCGACGAGATCGGTGGCCGGCTGATCCAGATGTATGAGAACGGCGAGTTCGATGTCTGCACCCTGATCTTCAATCGCTTCCAATCGGCGATGACTCAGATCGTCACGGAGCAGCAGGTGATTCCGGCCAGTGTTCCGGAAGTCGCCAATGACGACGACGCGGGTGCCGCCGGCCTTTATGAGTATGAGCCGGACGAGGAAGGCATCCTGGCCGAGTTGCTGCCTCGCAATGTCGCGACGCAGGTTTTCTCCGCGTTGCTGGAGAACACCGCTAGCGAGCATGGCGCGCGGATGAGAGCGATGGACAGCGCGACGCGCAACGCCGGCGAAATGATCGATAAGCTGACGCTGACCTATAACCGGACACGTCAGGCATTCATCACCAAGGAGCTGATTGAAATCATCTCCGGTGCCGAGGCGCTTTAGGGCCGAGGCGACACAGACAAGACTGAAGAGCCCACGGGTCGGACCAGACCGGGCGAACGGGAGTGGAAGATGGCAACGAACGCGACAGGTAAGATCAGCCAGGTGATTGGCGCCGTGGTGGACGTTCAGTTCGAAGGCGACCTGCCGTCGATCCTGAACGCGCTGACGACCAATAACGGCGACAACCAGTTGGTACTCGAAGTAGCGCAGCATCTCGGCGAGAACATGGTGCGGACCATCGCCATGGATAGCACCGAGGGCCTGGTACGCGGCAGCGCGGTGACGGATACCGGCGCGCCGATCACGGTGCCGGTCGGACCGGAAACCCTGGGCCGTCTGATCAATGTCATTGGCGAGGCGATCGACGAGGGTGAGCCCATCAAGTCGAAGATGTCCTCCCCGATCCATCGCTCGGCCCCGGAATATGTCGATCAGTCGACCGAAGCCGAGATCCTGGTGACCGGCATTAAGGTCGTTGACCTGCTCGCTCCTTACGCCAAGGGCGGTAAGATCGGCCTGTTCGGCGGCGCTGGTGTCGGCAAGACCGTCATCATCATGGAATTGATCAACAACATCGCCAAGGCGCATGGCGGCTACTCGGTCTTCGCCGGTGTCGGCGAGCGGACTCGCGAGGGCAATGACCTCTATCACGAGATGGTCGAGTCCGGCGTCATCAAGGAAAACGGCGAGGAAGGCTCCAAGGCCGCGCTGGTTTATGGCCAGATGAACGAGCCTCCGGGAGCCCGCTCCCGCGTTGCGCTGACCGGCCTGACCCTGGCCGAGTACTTCCGCGACGAAGAAGGCCAGGACGTGCTGTTCTTCGTTGACAACATCTTCCGTTTCACCCAGGCCGGCTCCGAGGTTTCGGCGCTGCTGGGTCGGATCCCCTCGGCGGTTGGATATCAGCCGACCCTGGCGACCGACATGGGTATGCTGCAAGAGCGGATCACCTCGACCAATAAGGGATCGATCACGTCGGTTCAGGCGATTTACGTGCCGGCCGATGACTTGACCGACCCGGCGCCGGCGACGTCCTTCTCGCATTTGGACGCCACCACGGTGCTATCGCGTCAGATTGCCGAGCTCGGCATTTACCCGGCGGTTGACCCGCTGGATTCCACGTCGCGCATGCTCGACCCCCGGATCCTCGGTGACGAGCATTACGCCGTCGCGCGTCAGGTGCAGGAAGTGCTGCAGACCTACAAGTCACTGCAGGACATCATCGCGATCCTGGGCATGGACGAGCTGTCGGAAGAAGACCGCCTGACGGTGGCCCGCGCCCGCAAGATCCAGCGCTTCCTCTCGCAGCCCTTCTTCGTGGCCGAGATCTTCACCGGCACGCCCGGCGTGCTGGTTCCGATCGAGGAAACCATCCGGGGCTTTAAGGAAATCGTCGACGGCAAGCATGACGACCTGCCGGAGGCCGCGTTCTACATGGTCGGCACCATCGACGAGGCGATCGAGAAGGCCAAGACCATGGCCGCGGAAGCCGCCTAATAGCGCTGCAAGCCTGGAGCCGAAGCTATGGCCGACACAACGATGTTCGAGCTGGTCTCGCCCGAGCGCCTGCTGATGTCCAAGGAAGTCAGCATGGTGGTGGTGCCCGGTGCCGACGGGTTCTTCGGCGTCCTGCCGCGTCACTCACCGCTGCTGTCCACCTTGTTGCCCGGTGTAATCGACGTCTATGAGGACGGTTCGGTGACGGACCGGATCTTCGTCGCCGGTGGTTTCGCCGAGGTGACCGAGGACCGCTGCACCGTGCTGGCCGAGGAGGCGACCCAGGTCGCCGAACTCGACATCGAGGCGGCCGAGGGCCGGCTGTCGGACCTGCGGGACGAACTGAAGGACGCCACGGGCTCCGAAGCGGACCGACTGACTCGACGCATCGCCGAGTCCGAAACCGTTCTCGTGGCCATGCGCGCGGCCAAAAACGGCTGACGAGTGGTCCTCGCGACCGAGATAGCCTGAAATCCAAACTTCCATGGCGGCGTAACGGGGCCCGTAACGTCTGTCCGGGACGGTTGCGCGATTTTTGCGTCCGTTGCTCGGCGCCGCCGATTGGAATTTAGCCAGCCGAACTGCCATAGTGATCTATCGCGGGGTTATTTGGTGGCGATCCGGTCCAGGCATGAGAGTTGTCGCGCGCGTTTTCATTTTCTTGATCGTCCTTGGGTTCCTGCTGGGACCCGCGATCTATCTGGCGCGCGACTCCCTAGCGCCGATGGTGGTTTCCCTGTTCGCGAGAACCGGGTTGGGGATCGATGATCTGGGCGATCCGCGTTTTCGTATCACCCATATAGGACCCAATGGGCTAACCCTCGAGGGTTTGGCCATGGCCGGAGATCTGGTCGAGGCGGATAGTGTCAGCGCCACGTTCGATCTCACCGAACTGTCCAAGGGTCGCTTACGGACCCTCGCGATCCGTGGACTGACCATTCGAGCCCGCCTCCAGGATGGCAAGCTCAGTCTTGGCTCCATTGAACTACCGCGCCATTCGGAGTCGAAGGAGAAAGCCGAACCTCCTAAGCCGAACCAGTTTCCACTGGATCACCTGGTCCTTGAGGATGTTCGGGTGGTTGTTACGACGGACACCGATACGATCGAGTTGGCCGGAGACATCGATGTCCACCGAAGCGCTAACGGATCACTTGATTGGTCGGGGGATTTGAGCGCGGGGCTGTCGAGCGCGCTATTGGGCGGTGGTAAGGCCAAGTTCGGCCTTGTCCTCGACGGAAGCTTGAGCGTGGCGGGTGATATCATCACAACACTCGACCTGAAACACGGGGAGGCGCGGTTCCGAGACCTGTCTCTCGCTTCGGCCCGCGGCGGAATTCGCGGCCGGCTGCCTTTCGGCGCGGATCCGACGGTCCGCGCGACGCTTTCGTTTGACGACGTCGCGGCGCGGAGGATCGTTATTCCTCGACTTTCTCTCGATGTCCATGGACAGGGTCGGTCCGGGACGGTTTCGGCGGTTATTGGTGATCCGTCATCGGGGGCAAGGGCCTACACAATCGTTGGCGATATCAGCCATGATGAGAACGACCACGCGAAAGTCGCATTTTCCGGGTCGGGCGCGCTGGGGGTCCTGCATGACTTGTTGGGACCGGCTCTGGGCTCGCCCATACGCGGGATCCGAGGTGACTTGGCATTCAATGGTGAGGTCGGTTTTCGGGGCGCGATTGATGACTTCGTTGCGCATCCGGAGAAGGGGTTGGCACAAGCGGTGGGCAGTGGCGCCGCGAAAGTAGCGGTATCGTCCATCGATGTCGGGGGAAATCCCCACGCCTTGGATATCCGGGGTGGCGTCACGGCCGTCATGGCGCCCGGGTTAATGGAAATAAGGCTGACGGAGAGATCGCGCGCGAGGATACCTAAATCCACGTCGCGGGTGATCGCGGAATCAGTGCCGCGGATTGTTCAGCCCTGGTTGGTAGGGGGTGCTTCCATCGATTTCGGCTTCGATGACGAGCCGCTTGCTATTCTTGCCTCGTTTGGTGGAGAGTCGCCGAAGCTCCGGTTCTCCGGCGGAGCCCGAGCAAGGTTGGGTGGGGGAGGCGTGATTTCGCTCGGTGGAACAGCAACGGTGGGACCGCCGTCAATCGGCGGCGGTGGGATTTGGAACGCGACTTTCGAGGGCTTGATCTTGCGGGCGGGTGGTCTCGAGGTTGATGGCCATCGGCTGACGCAAGGCGAGGCCGTCCTCGGTGGCAGGGCCGGGCCGGACGGCATTGCGGGAAGGTTTTCCATCAAGGGGGACGCGACGTTCAGCGATAACGTGCCCCTGGCGGGGACGACGATACATCTCGATGGCAAACTAGTGAGCGCTGGGCATGAGACCCAAGTCTCCTTGGAGCGCGCTGGCGCAACGCCGCGGCCGCGGGGGGGCGACGGTGGCGGTTTCACGCTTCTCGAACCCGTTGAGATCTCACAGGCGCCAGGGTTCTCGAGCGTCATCGTTGTCTCCCACGCTAGCGACGGCCCGCTCCCGCGCTCCTTCGAGACAGCCTGGGAGGTAGGGGTAGTTACGCTCGGGCGACCCGATGACGGCATCGCGAAGGCTGTTAAGCTTGATATCGGTCGTATCGGTGCGACGTTCGCCAACGCCACGAGCGGCGGCGATGGGCGCTTTGTCTTGAAGCTTGATGGCGCGCGGGTAGATGCCGCGGGTATAGCCGTTCAGCTCTCGGATTTGATCATAAACGCGGGCTTCAAGGCAGGTGATATTCTCGACGGCCTCACATCCATCGATTCCGCCATTGCCAAGATCGCGTCGATCGTCGCCCCCCCATGGATCGCGCCTTTGGCATTCAAAATGTCCGGGCAACGCCGGGGACCGGCCCGAGCCCTGGATTTGCAAGGCTCGGTCACCGGCATGACATCGTCGCTCGAAATCCCGTTTTCCGGGACGATCCAGTTGAACGATGGTTCTGGCCGCCTTGAGATTGACAAAACCTGGTTGACCTTCGGCCCCGAGGCTTTGTCCTTAGCGGCCTTGTCGCCGGCATTTTCAACGCATGTGGAGACCATGACGGGCCGGGTCGGGCTGTCGGGGCATGTTGCCTGGCCCGCCGTCGCCGATGCGGACGCGGAACGTCTGACAGTTGACGTGGAAGCACTGTCGATGACCGGGACGGGGCTCAGCGTGGAGAACGCCGAGGGTAGCATCTCGTTCTCGAACATCATGCCGTTGCGAAGCGATGGCGTGGGGACGCTATCAATGGATATGCTGGGTGTCGGCGTTCCGATCCCCCGGCCCCGCCTGGAGGTCTCGATCGATGACTTGGACGGGATCATGTTGCGGAAGGCTTCGGGCGGGTTCGCGGGCGGGCGGATTTCCACCCGGGATGTCCAAGTTGCGTTTGACGGACCGACAAGCATGACGGTCGAGGCGGAAGGCGTGGACGCCGCCGCTATTACATCGATGTTGAAGGTCAAGGGGCTGGCCGCCGAAGGATCGCTTTCGGGGGAGCTCCCGGTCACCTGGACGCCTGGCCTGGGGGTTTCGATCATTGACGCGCGCCTGTCCGCCGACGGTCCCGGTAGGGTTCGCTACGAGGCCGGAGGGAAGGACGAGGCGCTCAGACAGTCCGGGGAACAGGTCGGTTTGATGTTGGACGCGCTCTCGGATTTTCGATTCAAGACATTGGAGATGGGGCTCGCCGGTACACCGGGCTCCGGTTTCCAGGTTGACCTTGCCCTGGAGGGCGCGAACCCCAACCTCTATGATGGGTATCCGGTCCGATTCAATCTGGATCTGGCTGGGCAGCTTGATGATATCATCAAGACCGGTTATCGAACCTACACGCTCCCTGACCGGGTGCGGGATGCCGTTTTGCGAGGCGAGGCTAATGATTAGACCAGCGATGATCGCGATGATAGGCGTTCTCTCCTTGGCGGGAGCGGCGTGCTCGCCCTCGGTTAAGATCGAGGCGCCGGACAAGCCGATCGTCATAAATCTCAATGTGAAGATCGAGCAGGAAGTTCGGGTTCGGGTCGAGAAGGACCTGGAATCGTTGTTTGACTCGAAGGATAAGATCTTTTGATCGTGTCTCACCATGCGGTTTCACGACCGGGGGGAACTCAGATGTTGCGAATTCCAAACCGACGAGATCGGGGTTTAGGAATCTGGAGCGCGCGGTTGCTCGCGCTCATGCTGATGGCCGTGGTATCAGGCTTCGCGTTCTCGGCGCCGGCGAACGCGCTTTCGCTTGATGAAGCCCGCGCGCAAGGCCTGATTGGCGAGCAGCCGAACGGATATCTCGGGCTGGTGCCAGGGCAATCCAACGCACGGGCCGCGACGCTGGTCGAGCAGATCAACGCTAAACGTCGCGCCGCCTATCAATCAGTGGCGGACAGCAACGGCACGACTTTGAAGTCGGTCGAAGCACTGGCCGGAAGCAAACTAATTGGTCGGCTCCAACCCGGGCAATGGTTTCGGGACCAGGGCGGTCAATGGCGACGCCGCTGACCGGTTGACGTATCAACCGACGTTATTCGGCCGTAGCGCGCGACATAGGCTTTAAGCTCCTTGGCGACCGCGGCGATGACATTGCGCCAGCTCGCTTCGTCGCCGCCAGCGCCGTCGGCTTCGGTCATCCGGAACAGCCGCATGGTTGGATACCAGGGCGTGTCGTCCCGCTCCAATAACCAACGCCAGTCCGAATGCCGTCCGAGGAGCAGCCAGACCGGCTTGCCCATCGCTCCCGCGAGATGGGCAACAGACGTATCGACCGCGATTACAAGGTCGAGGCCGGCGATGACATCGGCGGTATCCGCGAAATCACGGACCTTGTCACCTAGCGGGGTGACGTTCGACCAAGGTCCCGGCTTGGTACCTGGTCGCCAGCCATATTGAAGGCTTTGAAAGTTCGGTCCTGGTATCTCAAGGAGCGGTGTCAGGGCGACCTGGGGACAGGACCGCCATTCGTCGCGGGTATTGTCGGGTGTTCCAGCCCATACCAGTCCGACCCGGGGAGGGTCGGTTGGAGGCCGCCGCGCGGGCGAGGAGAGCGCGTTTAGATACGGAACATCGTCCGGAATCGTTTCGGGTCCCGTGGCGAAGCGGTGCGGCAGGCTCATGATCAAGCAGGTGGTATCAAATTCCGGCTGAGCCCCGGTTGAGACGTTATCGATCCATGGCACGGCGGCGAAGAGCCGTGCCAACGTCGGCTGACAATGCACATAGACGGTCATGCCGGCTTCGGTGAGCGGCCGCGCGTAGCGAATGAATTGGATTGCGTCTCCCGCGCCTTGTTCGGCGATCAGAAGGATGCGTTGGCCGGGGATGCGTTGACCGTCCCATACCACGCGATGCAGGTCACGCATCTGGGCGGTAAATTCACGGCAAGACTCACGGGTTTCGTATAGCGGCCAGGCATTGGTCCAATCACCGGCTTGAAGCATCGCGAGCGATAAACCCGTCATGATCTCCGGACGTGCCTGGTCCAGGCATAGCGCTCTTCGATAGGTGGTGATCGCGGATGCTGCGTTGTCGAAACTGAATTCGGCGTTGCCGAAATTGTAATAGATCGCGGCGGCTTCGGGCTGAAGCACGAGGGCGCGGCGAAAAGCACGGGTCATTCTCTCGCGATTGCCGAGGCCTCGCAGTGATTGGCCTAGCCCCATATAGACCCGAGCGTCGCGCGGGAAGCGCAAGGCAAGCAGGCGATGGCATTGCACAGCCTTGTGATGTGCTCGCGCCGCCATGAGTTTTCGGCCCATGGCTAGGCCGTCTTCGAGAGTTCGCCCGCTACCGATCGCCATGATTTCTGATGGCCTCAGGGTTCCCGCAAGGCCATCTGGAAACTCGCTATCATCGGGGTCATCAGATAACTGAGCAGCGTCTGCTCACCGACCGCGATTAAGCCGGATGCCGGCATTCCAGAGGTAAGTTGTTGATCACCGATGGCTTTTCTAAGGGACTCTTGATCCAACCGGACTGTCACGCCGTATAGCGGTCTTCCCTTGGCGGTGGGCATCGTGGTCGGCGTAATGCTGACCAATTGCCCGTCAACGGGCGGGGTCAATCGTGGATTGAAGGCGGTTAGCCGCACCTTGACCATCGCACCGGTTTTAACTTGTTCGATATCCTTGGATTTTAATTTGCCCTTAAGAACCATCTCCTCGTTCTGGGGGACAATTTCCATCAAGACCTGCCCACCGGAAACGACTTGTCCTTCGTTTCTAATCTGCAGGTTCATCACCCGTCCATTCGCGGGGGCTTTTACGTCGATCCGAGACTTCTGGTCCGCCAGAACTCCAACATTCTCGCGACGTCGCGCAATCTCGGGATCGAGCTGATTTAAACGGCCGAGATTCCTAGTTCTCTCGGATTGTAATCGGGCCTCAATCGCCAGCCTACGCTCACCCAGTTTTTGATTGATTTGGGCAATTGCCTCTCCGATGGTGCCTTGTTGACCGAGCAGTCCGGTTCTGGCGCGTTTAATCGCCAGGAGGCGCGATTTCGTCGTGAGCCGTTTGTCGTAAAGTTGCTGAACGGACGCGAGTTCCTCATCGATCAAGGCGAGAGAGTCTTCGACGGTCTTCATCCTGATATCGTATGAACGAAGCTCGGTCTCGATTTGCGCGATTTGTTCAAACTGAATTTCCAGGGTCTTTGCCTTGCTGGTGCGCAACTCTTCAAAAAGTTTCACCTCGCTGTCGATAATTTTCCCGTAGACGGGATTTTTCCGTGCTTGGGTTAACTCGGCATCCAGAGACAGGGCCGTCTCGTCGGCGAGCTCGGCATGCACTCTCGCTCGTTCCGCCAACAATGATACCAGCGAAGATTCTTGAGCCAGGGCCTGTGCATCCGTGCGAAGCGGGTCCAGGCGCGCGAGAACTTGTCCTCGCGAGATTCGTTCCCCGTCGCGCACGAGGATCTCGCGTACTAATCCACCTTCAAGATGCTGGACTGTCTTGACCCCGGAATCGACTTCAATGGACCCAGCCACATTGACACCGCTCGCCAAGGGCGCGAAGGCGGCCCACCCGCCCAAGCCGCCAAAGAACAACAAAATGATGGTGTAGCCGAATGCACTTGCTCCCGCCCATGTTGGTTTTCCAGGGCGATCCGTCAAGGAAACGGATAAGGGGCGACCGGGTAGGGTTTGTTGATCTACGGTTTGAAGGGACATCGGTCACTCACGCGTTAGCTGGACTGGTTACGACGTTGATTGCTCGATCGTCGGGCTGTTTGCTTCCACCGCCGCCGCCAAGAATTGGAAGCATCTCTTCCCTAGGGCCGATGCGCTGAATTTTACCATCCACCAGCACCATTACATAGTCCAGGACCTTTAGGATATTTGGTCTGTGCAAGATCAAAACGACGGTTACGCCGCGCCGCTTTAACTCTTCAATCGCCGCCGCGAGCGCTTCTTCGCCATGGGCGTCGAGATTGGCGTTCGGTTCGTCCAAAACCACGAGCTTTACATCGCCATAGAGCGCGCGGGCCAAGCCAACACGCTGCATCTGCCCCCCCGACAATAGCGTGCCACCATTGCCGACAACGGTCTGATAGCCTTGGGGCATGAACTTGACCATCGTGTCGACATTGGCGAGACGGGCGGCGTCCAGGATTCTTTCGCTGGTCCAGTCGTCGGCTTGTCGCGCGATATTGTCGCGTACCGTTCCGCCGAATAACTCAACATCCTGAGGCAGATAGCCGATATGGGCGCCGAGGTCGACCGATGGCCATTCATGTAGATGCGAGCCATCGAGTTTCACGGATCCGGCGCTTGGTCGATCGAGGCCCACGAGAAGTCGGGCCAAGGTCGACTTGCCGGAAGCGGAAGGACCGACGATCCCCAAGGACTCTCCGGGCTTCAGCGAAAAGTCGATGTCTTTCAAAACTGGTTCAGGCGCCGAGGGAGGATGGAAATTCAATCCTTCAACCTTCAGTTCCCCTTGGGGGGCGGGCGGCGTTTCTTGCTGGGCCGGTGTCCGCGCGGCGGCCTGTCGCAGCGCCGCCGACAAGGCCTTGTAATCACCTATCGCTTCGTTGATCGGCGCCCAGCCGGTGACCAGAAACTGCACCGGCATTAGGACACGCCCCACGAGGATGACCGATGCCATCATTGCACCGCGTGACAAATTGGTGTCGGGGTGGATGATCAGGATCGCGCAAACGGTCATGATTGCCATCATCGAGCCGAACTGCATGGTTTTGCCGACCGCCGCCATCAGTCCCATGCGTCTCGTGAAGATCGCGAGCCTATCGAGAGCGACATCGTTGTCCTGCTCCCAACGGCGCCCGACCCGTGCGCCCATCCCCATGGCTTCGATGACGTCGGCGTTGCGCAGGCTTACCTCGGCCTTGCGATTGGACTCGCCCATCGCGGCCAGGCCGACCTCGCGAACCGGACCGGTCGCCCATTTGTTGGCGAGCGCTAGGAAGAGAATGAACACGGCGATCGTCGTGGCGGCGACGCCGATCCAGAACTGTAAGAAGAAAAGAAATGCCAGAAATAACGGCACCCACGGTAGGTCCATGACCATGAAGATTTGTTCGCCGGCTAGGAAGTTCCGGAGGGAATCCATGCGGCTCAGAAGTTCCGTGTCACGTCTTGATCCACGCGCCGTGGCGTTGCGCAAGGAAAGCGCGAAAATTTTTCGCCCGATCTGGTGGGCGATCCATGAACTTACACGCACGAACAAATAGGTGCGCGCGATATCAATCACGGCCTGGATAAGAAGGGCGGATAACGCGAAGAGCGCCAGGAACGTGAGGGTAAACTGGTTGCCACCACCGCCCAAGACACGGTCGAAAAGCGAGAACATATAGACAGGCATGACCAATATGAGGGCATTGACGAAAAAGCTGAAGATCGCGGCGGTCGCGAACGCCCCGCGCGCCGCCCACAGCATCTCCTTCAGGGGATCGCCACCTGACGCGGTCTTGGTTCCTGCGGCCATTGAATCACCTGAGTCAAACCAGCCTCTTCGCTAGAGGCCATGAATTCGCTTATTTGAGCCACCGGGCCGACGCATACGCGCGATACGACGTTATATCGTCGCCCGCTTGTCGGTAATGGTGCATCGTGTTTGACGACCCACCACGGTCGACCTTATTTAGGCTTTCCAGGGGATTGCCGCAAATGAATTCGGTATCCGCCGAATGTCGAGGAAAAGGCGACTTTACGTGAAAATTCTGTTTGTTCACCAGAACATGCCGGGCCAATACAAGCATCTGGCCCCCGCCTTGGCCGCCAACCCGGCGAATGAAGTGGCGTTCATCACCAAGGAAGGCAAGCCCGACCTGCCCGGCATCAGGAAAGCGACGTATAAACTTACCCGTGAGCCTAGCAAGGGGATCCACCAATATCTGACCCGACTGGAGGACCAGGTCCTGCACGGACAGGGTGCTGTTCGCGCCGCCCTCGAATTGGCGGAAAGCGGGTTTGTTCCAGATGTGATCTGCGCTCATACGGGGTGGGGGGAGGCGCTATTCCTGAGAGATGTCTTCCCGAATTCCCGAATCCTGGCATTTTCCGAATTCTATTATTCCTCGAAGGGCGCGGATATCGACTTTTCGCCGGATCATAAACCGGATCTCGATCGTGATTGCCGTACCCGCATGCGCAACACCCATATGCTCATGAGTCTGGAGGCCGCCGACTGGGGTATCAGCCCGACCCGATGGCAATGGAGTCGGCATCCGTCTTTCGTCCGTGATCGTATTTCGGTTATTCACGAAGGCGTGGACACTGACTTGTGCACCGCCGACCCCAAGGCAGTGCTTGAGCTACCCAATGGCATGACGCTGTCCAGAGACGATGAAGTGGTTACGTATCTCGCCCGAAATCTGGAGCCCTATCGCGGCTTTGACATCTTCATGCAAAGTATCAACGGCATTCTTGAACGTAGGCCGAACGCGCGCATTGTGTTGGTGGGCGGGGACGACGTCAGTTACGGCAATCCCCCGCCCAATGGTGAGAATTGGCGGAACTTCATGTTGGCGCGCACCAGATTTGACCCGCGCCGCGTGCATTTTTTTAATCGTGTGCCGTATTCCGTTTTTCAGCAGGTGTTGTCGATTTCAAAGGCGCATGTCTATCTGACCTATCCTTTCGTGCTGTCCTGGTCGATGTTGGAGACCATGAGCCACGAATGCATGCTGATTGCGTCAAAAACCGCGCCCGTGACCGAGGTTGTCGAGGACGGCGTCAACGGTCGCCTGGTATCCTTTCACAATCCGGCCGAGATAACCGATGCGGTGGTTTGGGCCTTGGAGAACCAGGATGCCACGGTCAAGTACCGCAAGGCCGCGCGCGAAACCATCGTCGAGAAATACGATCTTCGAAAAGTGTGCTTGCCGGCGCAGGTCGATCTCGTCTCCACACTCGCGGAAGGGCGAACGCCGCCGCTGATGGACCCGACATGGACGGCCGCGACGGCTTGATGATCAGGGCCCGGGAAGCGCTTTCCCGAGGTGACACGGATGCGGCGTCCCGCGCCTTTCGCGCCTGTATCTGTAGCGAGCCGGAACAGGCGAGAGGCTACTTTAATGTCGGCGTGCTTTTTGGCCGTGGTGACTATCCCGGGGCCGCGGAGGCGGTTTATCGCCGGGCCCTTCTAATCGAGCCGGTTCACGAAGGCGCTCTCGGTAACCTCGCGGATCTTTTGTTGTTCGCCGGTCGTGACGTCGAGGCGGAGACGCTTTGCGCCGTTGCCTCTCGGAGGGCGCCACTTTCCGGAAAAATTCAAGGCAATTTGGCTCTTCTTCGTCTGCGGCGCGGCGCGAGGGATGAAGCGGGGTTGAACATCCGGCGCTCTCTTTGCGCGGAGCCGGGCTACGCGAAGGCTTGGGGGATCATGGCAATGCTGCGCCACGATGACGGTCTCGTCGCCGAGACCGCTTATGGTCGCGCTTGGTCGAGTGGTGCGCGCGATCCCGGGCTGCTAGCCAATCGTGGTGAAATCGCGCAACGCGAAGGGCGCATCGGCGCGGCGATGGAATTTTACAATCAGGCGTTGGCGATGGCGCCGGGCGACGCGGATATCTTGGCGAATCTCGCCACGGCGAGCATCGACGACGGCGATTTCCGCGCCGCGTCCCGCCATGCGGCGGCGGCTCTGCGGATCGATCCGGGCCATCGCGTCGCGCGTTGGATCGAAGACTGGGTGTCCCTTGCACATCGCGATTTTGAAACTGGCTTCCGTAGTTTTGATGAGACATGGCGCGCGCCCGATCAAGACGCTCCGGCGAATGCGACGGCCTACCCTCTTTGGGAAGGGGGACGACTTGATGGTCCGCTTCTGTTGTGGTGCGAGCACGGGCTTGGCGACGAGATCCTTTACGCTGGCATGATCGACGATGTGTTGTCCTTGGGCGTTGATGTTGTGCTGGAAGCTGATCCGCGGTTGGTGCCCTTGTTTCAACGATCCTGGCCCGTGGCGCGGGTGATCGGACGGGGAGGGGCGATACCACCGGGCATCGTCGCTCAGTCCTCGGTTTTGCGACTGCCGATGTTGTTTCGTCGAACGCTTGCGGATTTCCCCGCGCGATCATCATATCTGATCGCCGATCCGGCAAAGGTCGCGACGTACCGGGAACTATTCAAACAATCCGATCGGGAAACCGTCATTGGAATTTCCTGGCGTTCTGGAAATCTCCGTACCGGCGCGGGCAAATCCACGCGCTTAAAGGATTGGGACGCGTTGCTGGACCTGCCGGGCGCGCAATTCCTAAGCCTACAATACGACGATGGCGGCGAGACCGACCCTCGTGTGGCGTGCAACCCGAGCGACGATACGAAAAACGATCTCGAAGATCTCGCGGCTCAGATCGCGGCGCTCGATCACGTCGTTTCAATATCCGGGGTGACCGCGCATCTCGCCGGGGCGTTGGGCGTGCCAGGGCACGTCCTGCTGCCGCCGGCGCCGCTCTGGTTCTGGTTCGCCGAGGGGGGGGATTGTCCGTGGTATCCAGCTCTTACACTCGGGCGGCGTGCCCATGGCGAGGATTGGCCCCCGGCGGTCGCGCGACTTGCGGCGGCGACGCGGGCATTCTTAGCGAACCAACGGTGACCAAACAAACCCTAGGCGAGGCGATCTCGCTCGGCTAACCAAAGATCCGCGTAGTCCACGTGCCGCCAGTTCTCGAACCAGGGCCCGCCGCGTGTGAAGTGGATGGCGCCGGGCGCCCGTTCCGGATCTGGACTGTCCCAACCCTCAAGCCAATTCCATGTCGGGTCAAGACCGCCGATCTCCGCGTCGTCGACCCACTGAAAACGGTGCAAATAAGCGCCGGATTGTGTGTTCGCCGTTTCCACGTTGAGCTTGCGAGTGGCCGGGTGACTACAATTCAATAACATCAGGCTCGACCAGTTTTTACGTGGGTAGACGGACTGGGTCTGGCCATCCATCTTGACCGTTTCCCTCGGGCGATAGTCGTGCTGGACACACATTACGGCGTATTTCTCGTCCGCTTTCGCGAAAATCTCGGCGACGTCGCGAGTCCAGAGAAAATCGCAATCGCAGAACAGTGCCCAGCCTTCGTATCCCGCGAGATGGGGGACCAGAAACCGAGTGTAGGTAAACTCGGTCGAAGCTAGGGGGTCGACATCCCGATGATACAAGCCACGTTCGCGCAGGTCGTCCTGGATGATTGGCGTAATGTGGAGCGTGGCGTTGGAATGTCGCTCGAGAGAGGCGCGGCAAACATCAAAGGCTTCGGGCTCTCGACTGTCCCATCCAACGTATATCCGCAATGCGCTCATTCCATTCTCCGGCCCCGGCCCGGTGGCGATCCAGGATCGGCGAGTGATAGCGAACCTGCCTAGCCAAGGCAACGCGGCAATCCGCCCGGGTTGCCCGCCGCTCTCGACATCCATCCCCATCTCGGATAAAGCCAAGCGCTGATTTCAACGTTGCTTTCATCCTATGTTTGGTCATCTCTAGAATGTCCCCACGACCGAATTGCGCGATCAACTACCACCCCGACGGTTACAAGGCGGATCGGGAACAGGTTAAAGGGCGGCATGCCGCCGGCGCCGGCTTCCTGAAAGGCTTCATTGATCACTCCGGGGTGGACCGGCTCGTCGCGATGACCCCGTCCAAGACGCATTTCGAGGACTTCCGGAATGTTGCCCGGGCGCTTGATCCCGCTGGGCGCGAAGCGGTCTGGGCTCGCCCATTGGACGCGCGGGTCCTGCGCGAGGTTGGCGCGATTTTCATGCCTGGCCCAGGTTTCGAGGACGAGGCATGGAACAGGCGCCTCGGAAATGAGCGGGATTACAGTCTCTGCGGTCTTACCCACACTGTTGCCTCGGATCGGGTCATCAATGCGCTGGGCCGTTATCTCGTCGCGCCAACGCAGCCCTGGGATGCGCTTATCTGTACCTCCACGTCGGTACGCGCGGTTGTTGAACGGGTCATCGAGAGCCACGCGGATTATCTCGCCGAGCGAAGTGGCACCCGTTTCGAGAATCCCGTTCAGCTTCCAGTGATACCACTCGGAGTTGATTGTGATTTTCACGCGCGGAGTGATGCTAGTCAGGGCGCGGGCGCGGATTTACGGCGGCGATTGGGTATTGCGGAAGATGATCTGGCGGCGCTTTTTCTCGGGCGTTTGTCGTTTCACGCGAAGGCACATCCAACGCCAATGTTGATGGCAATGGAACGCGCCGCGCGTCGAACGCCGGATCAAACGCTTCATCTCGTCATTGTTGGGCAGTTCCCAAATCAGTGGATCGAGAAGGAATTCAAGGATGCCGCCAAGCGGTTCTGCGGCGCCGCGCGGGTCCACATTCTGGACGGCGCGAGCCATGAGGTCGTTCGCGCGGCCTGGAGCGGTTCCGATATCTTCATCTCGTTGTCCGATAATATTCAGGAGAGCTTCGGGCTGACGCCGATCGAGGCAATGGCGGCCGGCCTTCCTTGCGTCGTTTCGGACTACGACGGCTATAAGGATACAGTGGTGGATGGCGAAACCGGTTTTCGGATCCCGACCACCGCCCCCGGCCCAGGAGCAGGCGTCGATATCGCCGATCGATACGGTATCGGCCTGGACAGCTACGATCGCTTCATAGGTATCGCCGCCTTGTCGACGATGACGGATGTTGATGCCTGCGCCGAGGCGATCAGCCGTCTCGCGACGGATCGGGATTTGCGCGCCCGCATGAGCGCGGCTGGTGTGGAGCGGGCTAGGCGTTTCTATGACTGGCGGGTTGTCGTGGAGTCATACCAGGACCTTTGGGCGGAACTCGCGGAGCTTCGATCCGGCGCCCAGGGGATCGGTATTCGCAACCACGCGACACAGGCCGCGAAAGTTGACTTCCCCGACCCTTTCGACATGTTTCAAGGGCATCCAAGCAGGCTCTTGACCGAGAATAGCGTGGTCGCCTTCAAGAGTAAGTCTCCGGCGCGAGACCTCGAGATTGTGCGGATGGGAGAGTTGCATACTTTTGTGTCCTATGCCCTTCTGCCCGAGCCGTCGCTTGACGCGTTGATGGAGGAGTTGAGCGCGGGGCCGAAGAAAGTCGGGGACCTTGCCGCCTTCTCGCGTGACGGGCGCAAACTGCTGCGCACCCTGGCGTGGTTGGGCAAGTTTGATTTGGTGGAGTTCAAATGAGCTACATGGTGCAAGCGGATGCAAAGCCACGCCGGCCCGTCGCGCAGTATTGCCGTGATGCCGATAAGTTGTTCGAGGCGAAGAAAATAGCCGAGGCCGAGGCGCTTTTGTCGGAAGCCATTGGTGCTTACACCGCGGATGTCGGACTTCAATGGCGGATGGCCGATGTCGAGTTCAGAAAAGGCCAAGTGGCGGCCGCCAAGCAACGATTGGTTCGGGCTGGTAACGGCAATCCCGCCGGATGCGACGGCGCGTTCTTCAATGCCGGTGTTCGATTGGGGCGTGCCGCCAAGGATATCGCCTTTGCCGAAGGCATGGTGAAAGCAGGACTGGAACGCTTTCCGTTGAATCCCGAGTTGCGCCAGCACGCTGGCGGGCTGCTCGCCGACGCGGGGAAACACGCCGCCGCGGTCGAGCAACTCGAGGCGGCTGTCAATATGGATCCGACAAATGCGCCAGCGCTGAATGCCCTGGGGTATTCACTGGAGCAGATCGGAGAATTGGACCGCGCTGATCGCGTGCTACGGAGTGCCCTGGGTCGGGTGACGCCCGAGATCGGGTTCAATGTCCTCGTAAATCTTGGCAATGTGGCGCAGAAACGCGGCGCGTTGGCGCAGGGGCGCGGTTATTATCAACGGGCTCTTAAGCTTCGGAAGCCTGGGTATCTCTATGCGAACTATGGCGCGCTGCTTCGAAAATCCCATGACTTCGACACCGCCGAGTTGGTGTACCGCAAAGGGCTGACAATCGACCCGGGCGCGGGCGGTTCCTATTACAATCTCGCGAACCTCTACAAGGAGGTTGGCGACCTCGATCGCGCGATCGAAGCCTATCGGCGAGGGCTTCGGATCAACCCGGAAGGGGCATCGATCCATTGGAATCTTTCCTTGACCTATCTTGGCGCTGGCCGATTGCGAGAAGGTTTCGAGGAATACGAGTGGCGATGGCGGTATGACGGCTTTCCCTCTCGCCGGCGAAATTTCGAGCAACCGCAATGGAGCGGCGAACCACTCAAAGGACGAACCCTGCTCGTGCATGCCGAGCAGGGGATCGGGGACCATCTTCAATTCGCGCGTTTCATTCCCGTGCTCTCGAAGCTCGACGGCCGGGTGATCGTCGAGTGCCATGAGCCGCTGATGCGTCTGTTTCAGCACTATGCCGGGGATGTAGAGATCGTTGAGCGCTTGAAGCAGCCGAATGATTTTGATCTGCATCTTCCATTGTTGAGCGCGCCACTAGCGCTGGGCGTCCACTCCTTGGAGGATCTTCCGGGCGCGCCGTTCCTAGCGCCGCCGGTGGATTGGAAGTTCGATATTCCCGAGGCCAAGGCGAACGCTTTCAAGGTTGGTATAATCTGGGGTGGGAATCCGAATTTCCCGGGGGATGGCGAGCGTTCCGCGAAACTCGACTACTATCTGCCGTTGCTGAAGAACAAGCGCGTTCAACTCTTCAGTTTGCAAAAGGGCGAGCGAGAGCCGGATTTGAAGGACGCGCCGAAAGAGGTCGTGCGTCTAAGCGATAGAATCAACGACTTCTGCGATACCGCCTCGATTATGACGCAGATGGATCTAGTTATCACCACCTGTACCTCGACGGCGCATCTCGCGGGCGCCTTGGGAGTCCCGGTTTGGGTCGCGCTGCACCACAACCCGGATTGGCGTTGGCTACGGCATCGCGAGGATAGTCCCTGGTATCCGAGCGCGCGGTTGTTTCAACAGAAAAGTCCGGGTGATTGGAAAGGCGTGTTCAAATCCATCGAGCGAGCCTTGAAGAAATCAACCGCCAAACGCTGATTGGACTTCGGAATGCCCGGGCGCCGCATTCTTTTCATTTGGGAACTTGGTGACGGTCTGGGCCATGTATCCCGGATCTTGCCCTTGGCGCGCCAACTTCAAGCCGCCGGCGAGATTTGCATGTTCGCCGTCCGCAACGTGGAGAATAGCCATCGGGTTTTGGACGGGACGGGCATGGGGATGCTTCAGGCTCCTCTGACGCAACCGGTTACGGACTATGACGGAAAGGCCTCCATCGGCGCCTATGGCGACATCATGGAAACCATCGGATACGCGCGTGTCGAGCGATTGCACGCGATGTTGACCGCCTGGGACGGGATCTATGAAACCGCGCGTCCAGACCTGATTGTCGCCGATTACGCGCCGACCGCCCTTCTCGCGGCCAGGGGGCGGATTCCGGCGGTTGCGATTGGTGACTGGTTCACCTTGCCGCCAAGCACGCTTCCAGCTTTCCCGTATCTGCGCGAGACCGGGCCCCGGATCGCGGAGGCGGATTTAATGCGCGTCGTTCACGAGGCTCAGCGCCGACGGGGAGCATCGGCGCCGGCGGCAATGCCTGGAATTCTGGATTGCGCCGCGGCATTCATCATCACCTTGCCGGAACTTGACCAATACGCGGACAAGCGACGGCTGCCCGCTGTTGGGCCATTGACGCCGCTTCCCGAGCCGCTGGAGAACACGGACCACGAGGTGGACTACTTCGCGTATCTGTCGCTGGGATTTCGCCCGACCGTCAAGGTGCTCGAGGCGTTGGTCAAGATGCGGCTGAGGGGAAGTATCTATCTGCGTGACTCCTCCGCGCTTCAGCGTGATTCCTGGCGCGAACGAGGGCTGACCATCCATGATGGACCGCAGGATCTGAGAGAAATGGCGCGTCGGAGCGCGGTGATGATCCATCATGGCGGGCTCGGGACGATTGAAACGGTGTTTGCCTTGGGGCGTCCACAATTGCTGGTGCCCCGGCATTTGGAGCAAGGCGTGAACGCGGCGATGGCCGGGCGCTTGCGTTTGGCTGTTGGAATGCAAACCGGTGGACGATTCGAGGGGGAACACGTCTCGCGGGCGTTGAATCACGCGCTGGCATCCAAGGATCTTCGGGACAATGCCGCTCGGAAGGCCGAGGAACTGGCCCAGCGAGGACCGTTCAACGCGCTTGAACCGGTGACTGAATTCTGTTTAACCACGCTGGCGACGGGTATCCAGCAATCGAAGGGATCATAAGATGGCGTTGGACAATAAAATGGCGGGCAAGGATCTCAATGATGACGATATCCGCGACAAAATCCCGTTGGTTGCCAAGGATCACCCGGACCACAAGTCGCGTTTCTCGGTGGCTGGTGTCGAGTTCGGTGGCCCGCTGATCCCGGTGATGGGCGGCCCGAACACCGTTGAGAACGAGGAAATGATCGTCAAGACCGCCAAGGGCATTAAGGCCTCGGGCGGCCATTTCCTACGCGGCGGCGCGTTCAAGCCGCTGACCTTTCCGTACCGTAGCGAGAAATACTACGAGACCCGCGAGCAGGGCCTGGAATGGCTTCAGGTTGCCAAGAAGGAAACCGGCCTGCCGGTCGTCACCGAGGTGATGGACGTCGCCAAGATCGACGTGGTCGCAAAGAACAGCGACATGCTGCAGATCGGCACTCGCAACATGCAGAATTACGTCCTGTTGACCGAGGTCGGCAAGACCGGGATGCCGGTGATGTTGAAGCGGGGTTATGGCTCCTCGCTTCGTGATTGGCTGATGGCGGCGGAATACATCGCGCTCGAACATGACCGTCTTGGCCAACAGCAGCAGATCGTGCTGTGTGAACGCGGCGTGGTGTCGAACCATACGCATCGCGCGGGCTCTCGCTTCCTGCTCGATCTTCAAGTGGTTCCGGCGGCCCAGGACGTCACCCATCTCCCGGTGATGACCGATCCTTCGCACGCGACTTTCTGGCAGCCCTGGGTGAAGCCGATGATGCTGGCTTCAATTGGCGCCGGCGCGGACGGGCTGATGCTGGAAGTTCATCCAAACCCGCCTGAAGCCGCCGTCGATCCGCTCCAATGCAGCTCTCTCGAACAGTTCGACGAGATGATGAAGGCGATGCGCCCCGTGGCCGCCGCGATTGGACGCACGCTGGACGCGTAAGCGGCCATGATGGAGAATCGGATCCGGTGATGACTCGATTCTCCATGTCTCACGGACTTTCTGGGGCAAGCCCGGGCCGGAATGTGCAATGACCCATGTTCTGGTCGACGCGCTGATCGAGCATTTTCGAAATACGCCGCGCGATCGCATGGCGCGTGGCGATTTCTACCGTATCAATCATGATTTTGTCGCGGCGGCTCGTGATCAAGGGTTTAACGCGACGATCGAGGATGCGGCCCGGTTGCTTGAAGACGGTGTGTCACCATCGCTCTGGGCCGAAACCTCCCGCCAACGCGAGGCGACTCATCTCGCGCTTCGCCAGGTCGCGGGGATGGCGCCCGAGACCGTTCTTGATCGTGCAATTTTGGACTTTTTGAACGGATCGCCCGGTGACGCTGTCCGCGGCATTGGCGAAGTTCAACGTCAGGGTATCGAGAGCTTTGGAAAATATCGTTCCATGCTCAATCGTGGACACGACCGTGGGCTGGCGATCTGGCAGGTTATGAACCCGTTCTATTTCCTGTGGGCGTCGCTGCCGGTCGCTAGGACCACGCCCAGCGATCGATGGCGCGAGGATCAGTTCAACAACACGCCCGAGCCGACCACCGAGAGCACGCGGTCGGCCAACGATCGTATGCTGGTGGAATTTCTACGCGGCGAGTTGGGTTCCGAGTTCTGGTCGACGACAAGCGTGTTGGATTGTGGTTGCGGGCACGGGCATACCGCCAGCTTGCTGATAGATGAACTCGGCGTTGATCCGTCGGCCTACTCCGCCTTTGATCTGCACGAAAAGCGCGTTGAGCGCACCAGGTCCGTGGCTCTGAGCGCCGCGTCCAACATGTCCGCGACGCCTGCCGGCGCTTCAATAGACGATCGCTTTTTCCCATTGGATATCCTCGCGGACGACGCACCCAAGCGTATTCAAGCGCTGGGGGAGGTCGATGTGGTTTTTTCGACAAGCTTCACCAACGTGTTCGATGACACGCAACTTCCACTGATCCTGAAAAGGATGACGCTGCCCAAGCCAAAGGTGATCGTTGATATCTCGGTGACCACCAGTTGGGGCTTTTGTATCGGTCGTATCGATCCTTCGGCGGCGTATCGAGCGGCGGGCTACCAACTGCGGGTGTCGCGTCTTGAAACGCCCGCGCTAGAGGCGAACGAAACCCATCGGCTATGGATGCCGCAACGCTATTGGTCCAATAGAAACATTTTGATCTACGAGAAAATTCCCGGGAGTGACGATCGCGATCTTGGAAAACAGCTTGGCGCTTAGCGAACCGCGCGGTAAATCAGTTGCGACCCAAAAAGGATAAGGACGATGTCGGACACTCTGTTCCCCGATTTACTCGACAATTCGGTTGCCGTGACCACCGAAAGATACGCGGCGATCCTGGGCCTGGCGCCATCAAAGGGCGCGCGTTCGCCAATTCTGTGGAACGCGGCTTTCGCGGTGGCCGGCATGGACGCGGTGATGCACCCCTTTGATGTCAACGAGGCCAAGTTGCCCGGTCTTGTCGCCGCGCTGAAAGCCGATCCTCGCTATATCGGCGGCAGTGTCGCGGTGCCGCACAAGCAAGGCCTGGTGCCGCTTCTCGATCGACTGGAGCCCGAGGCCGAGCGCATCGGCGCGGTAAACGCCATTTACCGTGACGGCGAAGATCTGGTCGGCGCCAATACCGACGGCGCTGGGGCCTTGGCGCAGCTTCAAGAGGTTGTCGATGACTTGGCCGGACGGCACGCGATCGTGCTGGGGCTCGGCGGCGCCGGTTTGGCGGTGGCGGCTTATCTCGCGGCCAATGTTGCCTCGCTTCGGTTGGCGAACCGCACCGCCGAGACGGCAACCGCCTTCGCCGAGCGGTTGGGCGGCAAGGTGCGAGCGGTTGGGATGCCCAATTCCTCGGCGGATCTGCGCGGCGTCAATCTGATCGTGAACTGCACGTCGGTCGGGCACCAGGACGGCGATCAGGCCTCCTCGCTTGGTGATAACAGCGAGGCCCTGCTGGATGCCATGCCGGATGACACGGTGGTCTACGACATCATCTATCAGCCGGCGGAAACCGAGTTACTCCGTCAGGCAAAGGTGATCGGCTTGGTGACCCTGAACGGGCTCGGGATGAACCTGGATCAGGCGGTCATCGCCTTCGAGAAGGCCAATCCCGGACGGCTTTCCATCGACGAGATTCGTGACGCCATGCAATCGGCTGGTTGAGCCGTAAATGACCGTCATACTGGTTCGTGATCCAGCCCAGGCCAGGCTGCCCCAGGAAGACGACGACGCGTTCTGGCCGCTTGATTTCGATCGAGCCGTCGATAGTCCCCTTGAAGACGTGCTTGCGGAATTCGATGTGGTGATACCGGCGGATGATCTCCGCGTCGCCCCGCGACTGAGCGGCAAGGCACGGGTCGCGCTGCACTGTGTCCGGCTCGAGGCGTTGGAGCATTTGATCTCCATCGCCGGCGATTTCGACATCATTTTCAGTCCTAGCCTTTTGACGCGTCTGGATCGGCACCGGTCGTTGCGGCCGACATTGTTGGCGGCGCGGGCGATGGATGCCGGGCATCGGATCGTGGCGGCTGATCTGGGATCCGAGACCGGTGGTGCCGGCATGTCGGCGGAACTGAAAGACACTGTCATCGGACGCGTGCTGCTCTATGATTTGCCGTCCGGATCGGCCATCGATTTCGGGATGATCGGAGAGCGCGGGGAGGAACCGGCGTGATCAGCGTGGTGCTGCGGGCCAAGAACGAGGCGTTCTGGATGGACAAATGTCTGACCGCGCTTCGCAATCAACGGGTGCCGGACATCGATGTCGTCCTTGTCGACAACGAATCGACGGATGACACGGTGGCGATTTCCGAGGCCCATGGAGTGACGCTGCGGACGATCACTCGAGACGAGTTCTCTTATGGCCGCGCCCTCAATATCGGCATCGAGGCGGCCCGTCACGACGTGGTCGCGCTGCTGTCCTCGCATTGCGTGCCGATCGACGAGCTTTGGGCGGACTATCTGTTGGCGCATCTCGGACCCGAGGGCGATCCGGCGGTGTGCGGAGTTTATGGCCGGCAAGAACCGATGCCCGATACGAGCGCCATCGACAAGCGTGACCTCTGGACAACTTTTCGCGATGAGCGGGTGCGTCAGTGCCGGGATTATTTCTTCCACAACGCCAATTCCGGCATTCGCAAGTCGATCTGGAGGGATGAGCCGTTCGACGAGGAGATCCGAGGTGTCGAGGATCGGGAATGGGGCAAGCGAATGATCCGCCTCGGCCATGAAATCGTCTACGAGCCGCATCTCCGGGTTTACCATCAGCACGGCATCCATCAGGGTCGCGACGAGGGGCGGGCCAAGCGGGTCGCCGAGGTCATCGACTACATCCGCACGAGCGTGCCATGAGCGAAACCTTAATCATCGTGCCGGTCCTGGCGGCCTCGAAGAGCACCGAGGCGATCCTTAAACCATTGCGCGGGCCGTCCAGTCTGGAGCGGACCCTTGCCGCCGTGATCGAGGATCT
>JADHLJ010000248.1 GCA_016780745.1 Alphaproteobacteria bacterium
GCTTGGAACGAGGCTCGGGTCATGGATTTTCAGCTTAGCGAGGAACAGGTCGCGATCCGCGATATGGCGCGGGGTTTCGCTGGCGATCATTTCGCGCCGAACGCCGCGCGCTGGGACGCCGAGGAGATCTTTCCGGTCGCCGAATTGCGCATGGCCGCCGAGCTTGGGCTGGCGGGGATCTATGTGTCGGATGGCGTGGGCGGCTCGGGTCTGGGCCGGCTCGAGGCGGCGATCGTGTTCGAGGAGCTCGCCGCCGCCTGTCCGTCGACCGCGGCCTATCTCTCGATCCACAACATGGTGGCCTGGATGATCGATCGCTTCGGCAATGCCGAGATTCGCGAGCGGTTTCTGCCCAAGCTGACGACCATGGAGGCGATGGCGAGCTATTGCTTGACCGAGCCGGGGGCCGGCTCCGACGCGGCCTCGCTCAAAACCAAGGCGGTCAAGGACGGCAACAGCCACTATGTGCTGAACGGCGCAAAGGCGTTCATCTCGGGCGGGCCGACATCGGATGTCTACGCCGTAATGTGCCGGACCGGGGACGAGGGGCCGCGCGGGGTGTCCTGCGTGCTGGTCGAGGCGGGGACGCCGGGGCTCTCCTTCGGCGCCAAGGAGCGCAAGCTCGGTTGGAACAGCCAGCATACCGCGATGGTGAATTTCGAGGATTGCCGAGTGCCGGCGGAAAACCTGGTCGGCGCCGAGGGCGACGGTTTCAAGATCGCCATGGCCGGGCTCGACGGCGGGCGGATCAATATCGGCGCCTGCTCGATCGGTGGCGCCCGGGCGGCTCTGGACGCGGCGCTAAGCTATGCCCAGGAACGTAAGCAATTCGGCCAGCCGATCGCGTCCTTTCAGGCGACACAGTTCAAGCTGGCGGATATGGCCACCGAGCTCGACGCCGCGCGGCTGATGATTCACCGCGCCGCCGACAGTCTGGAGCGCCGGGACGCCCAGGCGACCATGCATTGCGCCATGGCCAAGCGGATGGCCACCGATATCGGCTCGGCGATCTGCGACGAGGCGCTGCAGATTCATGGCGGCTATGGGTACCTCAAGGATTTCCCGCTGGAGCGTCTGGTTCGGGATCTCAGGGTCCACCGGATCCTGGAAGGCACCAACGAGATCATGCGGGTCATCATCGCGCGGCAATTGCTGCGGGAGTGAGCGGCGATACTTTGTCGGTGATTGTTTCCGATCCTCTAACTTGCTAGAGGTCCCCGCGTTCGCGAGGACGACGGAAAAACAATTCGAAGCTGTTGGGGTGTCGCCTTGGAGGCCAAGGGACACTGACGAGAAACTGGAATAGAAAGCGAGCCGCGTTCATGGAGCCTGAAGTTCTGTTCGACGAAGCCGACGGGATCGGCACGATCACTCTCAATCGCCCGCGCACCCTGAACGCGCTGACGATGAACATGATCGCCGAGATGCGGACGCGGTTTACCGCCTGGATGGCCGATGACGCGATCAAGGCCGTGGTGATCAAGGGCGCCGGCGACCGGGCATTCTGCGCCGGCGGTGATGTGCGCGCGGTGCGCCAATCGATCGTCGAATATGACGGCGACGCCAATCCGGAACTGGCCCAGGAATTCTTTTACGAGGAATACATTCTCAACCATCAGATCCATACCAGCGCCAAGCCCTATATCGCGCTGATCGATCGGGTCTGCATGGGCGGCGGTGTCGGCTTGTCGGTGCATGGCTCGTTTCGCGTGGCGACCGAGCGTACCCGCGTCGGTATGCCCGAGACCACGATCGGCCTGTTCCCCGACGTGGGTGGCGCCTGGTTCCTCTCGCGCCTGCCGGGCGAGACCGGCACCTATCTGGCGCTGACCGGCGTGCCGGTGACCGTCGGCGATTGCGAGCAGCTGGGGATTTCGACCCATGTGGTCTCGTCCGACAAGATCGAGGAGATCGAGGCGGCCTTGCATGCGGCGGATCTTTCCGGTGACGCGCACGCGGCGGTGAAGGCGGTCCTGGACGGCCATGTCATCGATGGCGGCGAGGCGCCAACGGTGGCGGCGCGGGCCGAGATCGACCATTGTTTCGCCCCCGACAGCATGGAAGAGATCGTTGCGCGTCTGGAAGCGTCGGATTCCGAGTTCGCGGCCCATGCGCTGGAGACTCTGGCCTCGAAGTCGCCGACCAGCCTGAAGGTGACCCTGGAGCAGATCCGCCGGGGCGGCCGGGCCACGACATTCGCCGAGACCATGACCATGGAATATCGGATGTCGCAGCATTTCGCGCGAGCCAATGACTTCCCCGAGGGGGTTCGGGCGCTGCTGGTCGACAAGGATCACAAACCCGACTGGAAGCCGGCGCGCCTGGAAGATGTTTCCGAGGCCGCGGTCGCGGGCTATTTTGAGCCGGTGCCGTGGCGCGAATTGACCTTTGATTGATCCGTGCTCCGCGAGAGCATGAACAAGACACGATAGCAGGGAGAGCCACCATGGCGCGCATCGCATTCATCGGGCTGGGCAATATGGGTTTGCCGATGGCCAAGAACCTCGTGGCCGCGGGGCATCACGTCACGGGCTTTGATCTCGTCACCAGCGCCGTCGAGGCCCTGGCGGCGGCGGGCGGCAATGCCGCCGGGTCGGCGAACGAGACCCTGCCCGACGCCGAGGTGGTGATCACCATGCTTCCCGAGGGGCGTCATGTGCGCGATGTCTACGGCTCCTCGATCATCACCGGCGCGCCGGCGGGCGCCTTGTTGATCGATTGCTCGACCATCGATGTCGATTCGGCCCGCGCGGTCGAGGCCAATGCCCGCGAGGCCGGTTTCGAGATGGTCGATGCCCCGGTCTCCGGCGGCACCGGCGGGGCCGAGGCGGGCACCCTGACCTTCATGGTCGGCGGCGACGATTCGGCCTTCGCGCGCGCCAAGCCCTATCTCGACGCGATGGGCAAGAACATCGTTCACACCGGCGGCCCGGGTAACGGTCAGGCGGCGAAGATCTGCAACAACATGATTCTCGGCATTTCGATGGTCGCGGTTTGCGAAAGCTTCTCCATGGCCGAAAAACTCGGCCTGGATGCCCAGAAACTGTTCAATGTGACTTCAACCTCATCGAGCCAATGTTGGGCGATGACCAGCTATCTGCCGGTGCCGGGCCCGGTGCCCGCGTCGCCGGCGAACCGGGATTATCAGGCCGGTTTCACCGCCGCGATGATGGCCAAGGACATGAACCTTGCCCAGGACGCGGCCAAGTCGACGGGACATGACGCGCAACTCGGCGCGCATGCCCTGGAAATGTATGAGAAGTTCTGCGAGGACGGTAACGGCCCGCTGGACTTTTCCGGAATCTACCGAATGATCCATGGTAATTAAGTTGCGTTACCCTGCGAATCCACGGTAAATGCAAACGTTAGGTTTCCGAATGTGCATTGATCAAGTAATCTAGGGTCCATGGCTGATTCCTCCACCGACAACACTTCCGCGCCCGCGTCTCAATCGACGCGTGAGGAGTATCTCGAAGCTATCAAACTGATCGAGCGGCTGCACCGACAGTTTCTCGAGGTCGTGAAAACCGAGCTGGACCGGCGCAGGGCCGAGGATATCAACAATATCCAGGCCTTGATCCTGTTCAATATCGGCGGCGATGAGTTGACGGTCGGCGAATTGACGAACCGCGGCTATTATCTTGGCTCGAACGTTTCCTATAACGTGCGCAAGATGGTTGAGAACGACTACCTCATCCAGGAGCGCTCCACCCATGATCGCCGGTCGATTCGGGTGCGCTTGTCGGATAAAGGGTTGGAGCTTTGTAGCCAGATATCCGACATGTTCGACCGTCACGCCGACGCGTTGGAACAGGCCAACATCGATCGGGGCGCGTTGCGCGACGCGAGCTCGGCCTATGGCCAGCTAGAGCGATTCTGGGTTGGCCTGCTGGATTACAATCTCCGTGGCGCTCTCCCGCCGCTGTAGTATCCGCATTTGCCGCCCCGGCCATGTTTTCGTCATGATCGGATGATAGCGAGCACGCGGAATGTGGCTGTTCGTGAAGACGTAATTCATTTGGACAGCGCGGGGTCCAAACCCTAAAGTCCGCTCGTTTCCAGGGTTGGAATCTGAAATCCCACTTTACCGAGCGAGGACGCCCATGCGGCTTTCCAACTATTTGATCCCGACATTGCGTGACACGCCCAAGGAGGCGCAGATCGTCTCGCATCGCTACATGCTACGGGCCGGGATGATTCAGCAGGCCAGCGCCGGAATCTATTCCTGGCTGCCGATGGGCTATCGGGTGCTGCGTAAGATCGAGCAGATCGTCCGCGAGGAACAGGACGCGGCCGGCGCCCAGGAAGTTCTGATGCCGACCATCCAGTCCGCCGATCTCTGGCGCGAGAGCGGGCGCTATGACGATTACGGCAAGGAGATGTTGCGCATCCAGGATCGCCACGAACGCGACATGCTCTATGGGCCGACCAACGAAGAGTTGATCACCGATATCTTTCGCACCCATGTGAAGAGCTATCGCGCGCTGCCGCTTAATCTCTATCACATTCAGTGGAAATTCCGCGACGAGGTGCGTCCCCGGTTCGGCATCATGCGTGGGCGGGAATTTCTGATGAAGGACGCCTATTCCTTCGACGTCGACTACGAGGGCGCGGTCCGGGCCTATAACAAGATGTTCGTGGCGTATCTGAAGACCTATGCGCGAATGGGGCTGCGGGCGATCCCAATGGCCGCCGATAGCGGGCCGATCGGCGGCGATATGAGCCATGAATTCGTCATCCTCGCGGAAACCGGCGAGAGCGAGGTTTATTGCCACAAGGATTGGCTCGAGGTTGATGTGTTGTCCCAGGACATCGACATCAACGGGGACTTGCAGCCGGTGGTCGATTCCTTCCTGTCCCGCTATGCCGCGACCGACGAGAAGCACGATCCCGCGACCTGTCCGGTTCCCGAGGGGGATCTGATCGCCACCCGCGGCATCGAGGTCGGCCATATCTTCTATTTCGGCACCAAGTATTCCGAGCCGCTGAACGCGCGGGTGACCGGGCCGGACGGCAAGGATGTGCCGGTTCATAGCGGCTCCTACGGGGTCGGCGTGTCGCGTCTGGTCGGCGGGATCATCGAGGCCAGTCATGACGATCGCGGGATCATCTGGCCGGAATCGGTTGCGCCGTTCCTGGTTGGTCTGGTGAACATCAAGGTCGGCGACGATGCCTGCACCGGGGTCTGCGAGGACCTTTATCGCGGTTTCAACAATGCCGGGGTCGAATGCCTGTACGACGACCGGGACGAGCGGACCGGCGCCAAGCTCGCGGATATGGATCTGATCGGCCTGCCTTGGCAGGTAATCGTCGGGCCGCGC
Organism: Alphaproteobacteria bacterium; assembly: GCA_016780745.1. GTDB lineage: Bacteria > Pseudomonadota > Alphaproteobacteria > Thalassobaculales > Thalassobaculaceae > JADHLJ01. Next base: position 5,322 of record JADHLJ010000248.1, read on the forward strand.
GGCGTGAAGAACGGCGTTGTCGAGGTGAAGAACAGACGAACCGGCGAGACCGAGGAAATGTCACCGGAAGCGGTACTCAGCCGCTTTTCGGGCTAGCCCTCGAAACACGGAACGGGAGAAAGCGGTGTTCGGATCCTTCGAGCGGCTCGTGGCCCTGCGCTATCTGCGCTCCCGCCGCAAGGAGGGGTTCATCTCCGTGATCGCCTGGTTCTCGTTGCTCGGCATTGGATTGGGCGTGGCGACCCTGATTATCGTCATGTCGGTGATGAACGGGTTCCGCACCGAACTTCTGACGAGAATTCTGGGGTTAAATGGGCATGCCACGGTCCATGGCTCCAGCGCCCCGATGACTGGTTATGACCAATTGGCGGTCAGAATTGGCGAGATCCCGGGCGTTCTTTCCGTAACCCCGCAATTGCAGGGACAGGTCATGGCGATGGTCAACGGGGCCGCCACCGGCGCGCTGGTGCGCGGGCTCCGAGCGCCGGATCTGATGGCCCGGCGCGTGATCCCCGAAAATATCATCGCGGGCTCGTTGGAAAATTTCGCGGGTGGCCCTTCGATCGTTGTCGGCTCTCGGCTTGCGGCGCAGGTGGGCGCGCGGGTTGGCGACAAGATCACCTTGATCTCTCCCGCCAGCACGCCGACCGCCTTTGGCAGCGTCCCCCGGATGCGCGCGTTCACGATCGTCGCGCTATTCAATGTCGGCATGTTCGAATACGACAACAGCTTCATCTACATGCCGCTCGATCAGGCCCAGCTGTTCTTCAAAAGCGGTGACGCGGTGAACGCCATCGAGATCATGGTCGGGCATCCGGATCAGGTTGACGAGATCCGCAACCCCTTGGCCCTGGTGGTCGGCGATGGTCGTTACGCCGTCGATTGGAAGCAGAAGAATTCCAGCTTTTTCAACGCGCTACAGGTCGAACGCAACGTCATGTTCCTGATCCTGACCTTGATCATCCTGGTGGCGGCCTTCAACATCATTTCCTCGATGATGATGATGGTGAACGACAAGCGCTCTTCGATCGCGATCATGCGAACCATGGGTGCGTCCCAGGGCATGATCACCCGTATTTTCTTCATGTCGGGGGCAAGCGTCGGGGTGATCGGCACCGTGTTCGGCTCGCTTCTGGGCTTGGTGTTCTGCTGGAATATCGAGTCGATCCGCCAGACGCTGCAAAACTTCACCGGGGCAGAGTTGTTCAGCGCCGAGATCTATTTCCTCTCCACCCTTCCGGCCGAGGTTGATCCGATCGAGGTGGCTCTGGTCATCGCGATGGCGTTGTTCCTGTCTTTCGCCGCGTCGATCTATCCATCCTGGCGGGCGTCGCGCACCGATCCAGTCGAGGCGCTTCGCCATGGTTGAATCCGGGAATGGACAGCTTGATCTGGAAGAGATCGCGTCCGGAGCGGCGCATCAACACGCGGCCCTGGAGTTGCGCGGCGTCGTGCGCCGCTATCATCAGGCGGTCGAGGACCTCGAAATCCTGAGCGGTGTGAATTTTCGCATCGAAAAGGGCGAGATGGTCGCGCTGGTGGGCCCGTCGGGCTCCGGCAAGTCGACGCTTCTGCATGTCGCGGGCCTGTTGGAGCCACCGACCGAAGGTCAGGTGCTTTTCGAGGGTAGGGATTGCGGCCCGCTATCCGACGCCGAGCGCACCCGGATCCGGCGCGACGGCATCGGTTTCGTCTATCAATCCCATCATCTGTTGCCGGAGTTCTCGGCACTCGAGAACGTCATGGTCCCCCAGATGATCGGCGGCCTCGACAAGGGTGAGGCCATGGACCGGGCACGTCAGTTGCTGGACCTGGTCGGGCTTTCCGATCGGGTTGACCACCGCCCCTCTCAATTATCGGGCGGAGAGCAACAGCGGGTCGCCATCGTGCGCTCGATCGCCAATGTCCCGGCCGTGATGCTCGCCGACGAGCCGACCGGCAACCTTGACCCGCAAACCTCCGCCGAAGTATTCGCGCAGCTCCGGCGCATCGTCGAGGCGACAGACATCGCCGCGCTTGTCGCCACCCACAATCTTGACCTCGCGCGGCGCATGGACCGGATCGTGACGCTGGATGGTGGAAAGCTGGTCCCATTCGAGTAGGTTCACTCGGATGGGCAGATCGGTATTTCCCGCGAAATCATCCACAAGATACTGTGGATAAGTTCCTTCCTGTTCCAACATAGTGCGGTCGTTCTCGACCTGTTCCCGCTGACCGCGACCCCGGTACGTGGCATTCTCTCGGGCATTGGGAG
>JADHLJ010000249.1 GCA_016780745.1 Alphaproteobacteria bacterium
CGGCGGCTCGGGGTGGGAGTCTCGGCAACAGTAGTGAGACACGCGCTCGCGCTTCTCGGCGGGGTTCCCTTGCCGGAGATTGAAGAGATCTGGCATGCACAGAAACCGCCCTACATGTGTCTTTTCGACTGGCTGGACGGGCGGGGGGATCGCCCGGAGCAAACGACCGGCCTCGGTTTCAGGGCGGTGATGTTGGAGCGACCGTTGGATCCATCGGAGGTGCCCGGCCTTGATCTCTCGGCGTTTTCCGTTGAGTGGAAGTGGGATGGCCCCAGGGTTCAGATATCCGCGAGCGCCGGGGATCGTCGGCTCTTCTCGGCCAGCGGCGATGATATCTCCAAGGACCACCCGGAGCTGCTAAAGGCATTCGGCGCCGAGGGCGTTTTCGATGGTGTGCTCCATGAATCAGGCGATCGCTCGTCCGCGCGCGTTCGGCTGCTGGACCTGTTGGTCGACGGCTCGCGGGACATTCGGGAAATGCCCTTGGAAAGTCGCCGAGCGCGCCTTGATGAGGTTTTCAGCACGCTCGACGAGAGCGTGTTTATCCCGTCCGAACGCCTGATCATCGACAGCACGGAGGCTTTGGCCAGATACCACGGCGATTGCCGGGGCCGCGGCGCTCTCGGCCTGGTGCTGAAACGTCGGGATGCCCGATATGTTCCGGGGATCGCCGCGGATGACTGGTTGCTATGGGAGCGCGACCCGCTGGAGGCGGGTTTTGTCCTGATGTACCTGCATCATCGCGTCGGTGGACGGACGAGCGAGGGGGCCGAGGCGACCTTCGGGGCGTGGCGGGAAGGAGTGACCGGGCCCGAGCTTGTGCCCGTCGCGAAGACGGCGCTCTCGCGATCCGTCGATCCCGGCGGCGATCTCGATAATTGGATTTCCGAACATGCGACCAAGAGATTTGGCCCGGTGACCGAGGTGGCGCCGAGCCTGGTCGTGACGCTTGCCTTTGACTCGGCGCAACGCGCGCCTCGGCGTAAGGCGGGTCTGGTACTGCGCGCGCCCCTGGTGACGTCAATCGACTGGGATAAGTCTCCGGTTTTGACCACGAGATTGGAGGCCCTGGAGGCGTGGCTGGATTAGGCGGGCTGGTGGCCGGGCGATCCTGGCGATCCTCCCCGACATTCCCCCACTCGCGCCCTCTCCACACCCCTGCTACCATCCAGTCTTCATCCCCGCCGGAGGCCGTTATGTCCGTGATCCCGAATTCCGTCCATGCCCGCGATATCGCCAGCATCGTGCATCCCCAGACCAATCTGGCGAAACATCGCGAGGTCGGCCCACTGGTGATTACCGGCGGCGAGGGCTCGCGGATCTTCGATGACGGGGGCAAGGACTATATCGAGAGCGTGGCCGGCCTCTGGTGCGCCTCGCTGGGTTTCCAGCAGGAACGTCTGGCCAAGGTCGCCTACGAGCAGATGCGCACGCTCGGCTATTACCATTCGTACCGGCATCGCTCGAACGAGCCGAACGTGGACCTGGCGGAAAAGCTGCTGGCGATCGCGCCGGTGCCGATGTCCAAGGTGCTGTTCCAATGCTCGGGCTCGGAAGCCAACGACACCGCGATAAAACTGATCTGGTATTATCACAACGCCATCGGCAAGCCCGAGAAACGCAAGATCATCGCCCGGTCCATGGGCTATCACGGCAGCACGGCCGCCGCGGTAAGCCTGTCCGGCAAGCCCGACATGCACGCCGATTTCGGTCTGCCCTTCGAGCCGTTCCGCCACACCGAGTTCCCCCATTACTACCGCCGCCACGAGGATGGCGAGAGCGAGGAAGCGTTTTCCACCCGCATGGCCGAGGCCCTGGAGGCCTTGATCCTCGAGGAAGGGCCAGAGACCGTCGGCGGCTTCTTCGCCGAGCCGGTTATGGGGGCGGGCGGCGCGGTGCTGCCACCGGCGACCTATTTCGAGAAGATCCAGGCGGTCCTGAAGAAATACGAGATCCTGTTCGTCGCCGACGAGGTGATCTGCGGCTTCGGGCGCACCGGCGAGATGTGGGGCTCCACTACCTACAATCTTGAACCCGACATGATCAGCAGCGCCAAGGCCTTGTCCGCGGCGATGCAACCGATCTCGGCGCTGATGATCAACGAGAAGGTCTATCAGGCCATGCTCGCGCAAAGCGGCAAGCTCGGCCCGTTTGCCCATGGCTATACCTATGCGGGCCATCCGGTCGCCTCCGCCGTGGCGCTCGAGGTGCTCAAGATCTACGAGGAGATGGACGTGGTGGGCCGGGTCAAGGCGCTCTCGCCCACTTTCATGGCGGCGCTAGAGGCGCATGGCGATCACCCGCTGATCGGGGATATCCGAGGCACGGGTCTTATCTGCGGTATCGAGCTGATGCGCGATGGACCAGGCCGCGTGCCCTTCGAGGCGGAGCTGAAGGTCGCGGAACGCTTTCAGGAGAACGCGCTCAAGAACGGACTGATCCCGCGCGCGGTCGGCGACCGTCTGGTTTTCGCCCCGCCGCTGATTATCACCGAGGCCGAGATCGCCGAGATGTCCGACCGCTTTGGCCGCGCGCTGGACGATACCTGGGCGGAAATCCGTTGATCGCCAAGCACGACCGAGCGGTGGCATGAGCGGCTCCATGGCGACCCGATTGAATGTCGGTTGCGGCAACGACATTCGCGAGGATTGGGTGAATATCGACGGTGCCGACCTCGCGGGCATCGACTTCACGGTGGATCTTGACGATTGCGCCACGACGCGGCTGCCCTTGCCGGATGATCATTTCGAGAAAATGGAAATGATCCACGTGCTTGAGCACCTTCGCTATCCCCTGCCGTTGATGCAGGAATTGTGGCGGGCCGCCGCGCCAGGCGCGCGCCTGTTCATCAAGGTGCCGCATGCCGGCCATGACGACGCCTGGGTGGATCCGACCCATGTTCGCGCGCTCACGCCGCACACCTTCACCTATTTCGCGCAGCCTAAATATGTCGACATGGACTATGGCTATACCGGTGACTGGCGGGTTGAGCGTTGTGACCTCATCGTTTTGCGAAACGTTTTCAATAGGATCGGACGTGACCGGATGCCGGAGGCGGTGATCAGGGATCGAAACGTGGTGAAGGAGATCGCGGTCACCTTGATCGCCGAGAAACCGGCGCGACCCCGGCTCAAGGAGCTGGAGGAACAACTCGTCTATAACATCGTGCCGGTCTAGCCAGGGTGCGATTAGGTCATCTCGTCCAGACCGGCGCGCAGGATCGCGTTGAATTGCTCGGGCACCTCGACATTCGAGAAATGCCGCTGTCCGTCGATCACCGTCAGCGTGGCGCCGGGAATGCGGTCGCGGATCTCCTCGGAGCGTTCGATCGGCGTTACCGGGTCGGCGCCGGCGGCGATGACCCGGGTGGGCGCGGTGATCTGGTGCAGCGAGTCGAGATAAGCCAGATCCGCCACCGCCGAGGTGCCGCCGAGATAGCCCGGGACCGGTGTTCGAATGAACACTTCTCGGGTGGCATGAAAGTCGGCGTTCTCGGCATCGACGAAATCATCGGTGAACCACAGCCGCTTGGTCATCTCCCAGACCGGGTCCATGCCGGACTCGCGGACGACCTTCTGGCGCTCGGCCACCCAGTCGCGATACCAGGGCGTGCTTTGTGAGGTGGTGTTGCACAGGCTGAGCGAGCGGATCCGCTCGGGGAAATGGATGCCGAGACCCTGGCCGATCATTCCCCCGGTGGATATCCCGACCCAATGGACCGCCTCCAGCTCAAGGGCATCCATCAGGCCGACGGCGTCACCAAGGAATTGCGGGAGCGTATAGGGTCCCTCGGGCGCCCCGCTGTCTCCGTGGCCGCGCCAATCATAGAGAAGCAGATGATAGCGATCGGCGAGCGCGGCGACCTGAAGATCCCAGATCCGGTGGCTGGTCCCCATGGCATGGGCCATCATCACGACCGGGCCGTCCGGATTTCCCTGCCAGCGATAGGCGATATCAATGTCGCCGACGCGGCGTTTCTCGAGGCTCATGCCGGGTTGTCCTTCTCGATCGGGGTGGCGGCGCCGTAGCGCACCAGAACCTTGCCAGTGCAGCGCCCGGTCAGCATGTCTCTCAGCGCGCCGGGCGTCTTCTCGAAGCCGTCCACGAGATGATCCATCGTCTGGATCAGACCCTGGCGGCACAAATCCATCATCCGCTCGCGCGCGAAGCCCCAGCGTTCCGGGTAGGAGTAGCGCGAGAAACCCTGGATGGAGGCCTCGCGGGCCCAGAGTTGGCGCATGTTGACGGGATCCAGGTCCGGACGGTCGCTGTTATTCGAGACCGTACGCCCCACCACCAGAACCTTGGCGTATTTCGCCAGAGTGTCGAACACCGCGTCGGCCACCGTCCCGCCCGTCGTATCGAAGAACAGATGCACCCCGTCGGGGCAGGCCGCCGCGAGACGTTCCTCGTAGCCCGGCTCGGCGTGATTGACGCAGACATCCGCTCCGAGCCGTTCCGTAACGAGGGTGCATTTATCGGCGTTGCCGGACAGGCCGACGACCCGCATTCCCGCGAGCTTGCCGAGCTGCACCGCGTAGCCGCCCACCGACCCGGCGGCGGAGGTCACGACCATGGTCTGGCCGGGCATGGGGCGGCCAAACATATCCAGCGCGCAATAGGCGGTAAGGCCGGGAGAGCTCAACGCCGTCAGCCACATCGTATCGGGAAACTCATCGGTAACCCTGAGCAATTGATCCGGCGTCGCCAGCGCATATTCCCGCCAGCCCAGACGTCCGGTCACCAATTGGCCCGGCACCAACCCGTCCGCTTCGCCGGCGACGACCTGGCCGAGCACGTCGCAGTCGATCACCTCGCCGATCTCGAAGGGCTTGGTGTAGTTCTTGAAATCCTTCAGGCGCTGGTTCTGCCAGGGCGAGAGCGCGGCGATCAGGATCTTGACCAGAACCTGGCCCGGGCCGGGCATGACGATGGGCGTGGTTTCGATAGCGAAAGTCTCGTCGCCGGGCAGATCGACCGGACGGGTTTTCAGAACGAACTGGCGACTATATTCCGCGATCTCGGTCATGACGGGCGGGCGCCTTGGATGTTACACCGGAAGAGCGGAAACTAGGCGAGGGCCCCGGACATGGCAACCGGACGGATAAACACCGGCGAGATCGAGATGTTCCATGAATTGAGCGGCCCCGAGGGCGCGCCCGTGGTCTGTCTCAACCATTGCTTCGGCTCCGACCATGGCTATTGGGACCATCACCTCGACGCCTTCGAGGGCTTTCGCGTGTTGCGCTACGATACCCGCGGCCATGGCGAGAGCGACGCGCCGGCGGGACATTACAGTCTGTCGATGCTGGCCGGGGATGTCGCCGGCCTGCTCGACGCGCTTTCCATCGACCGGGTGCATTTCTGCGGCGTTTCCATGGGCGGGATGATCGCCCAGATCCTGGCCCTGGAGCACCCGGAGCGGCTGGCTTCGCTGATGCTGGTCAACACCACCTGCGAGTATACCGAGGCCCAGCGGGTGCTGTGGCGAGCGCGCGCCGACATGGCGCTCGCCGATGGCATCGAGGCGGTTCACGCGGTGCTCATGGACCGCTGGTTCACCCAGGACGCGGCGGAGCGCCAGTTACCGGGTTATCGCTACATGGCCGAGACGTTCCGCCGTTTCAAACCGTCGAGTTTCGACTCCGTGATCGAGGCCATGCGCGGCCTGGACACCACCGCGCGGTTGCCCGGGATTAAGGTCCCGACGATGGTCATTGCCACGCCCGACGATCCCGGCGCACCGACGGAAACATCGAAAAAGATGGCCGCCGCGATCCCGGGTGCCAGCCTTCAGTGGTTGGAGCCGGCCCGCCATCTGGCGACATTGGAACACCCGGAACGCTTCAACGCGCTGGCCCGGGATTTTCTGGCGCGGGTGCGGTAGCCGTGTTGAGCATTATCTAAATCGACGCCTTGCCCTCCATGCCCGCGCCCTGGGTTGACGAGGCGCCGGGGACCTTCATCTCGAAGACCTCGGTGACCGAGGTGTAATCGTAATATCCCATGCGAGCGATCGGCCTGATCAGCGGGATGTCGAGCTTGCCGTCGGGGGTAATCACCGTGTCGTCGACATGGATGCGGACCACCTCGCCATAGACCACGTCGACGGTGCCGTGGTTGGAGTGACCCTTCAGGCGATGGGTGGACATGTAGCGGCATTCGAAATGCGCCGGGCTTTCGGCGACCCGAGGCCCGGGGGCATCGATGCAGTCGGCCTTGGTGACGCCGGCGCGCTCGAACTCATCGATATCCGGGGCAAGCTCCATGGCCGAGATATTGACCGCCTCGCGCAGGGCATAGGTTGCCATGTTCCAGACGAACCAGCCGGTCTCCTCGGCGTTGATCACGGTGTCCTTGCGCCGGCCATCGCCGAGCTGATTGGCCGCGAACATCACCAGCGGCGGGTCGAAGGTCAGGTTCTGCCACTGGCTGTACGGGGCGAGATTGGGCACGCCGTCCTTGGAGAGCGTGGAGAGCCAGCCGATCGGGCGCGGCACGGTGCAACTCTTGAAGGGCGAGAAGGGCAGTGGGCAAGGCTCCTTGCCAGGGGCGTAATGCATTATGTCTCTCCTGATTAAGCCGACGCGAACAGGCTGGTGGATGCCGTGCCTCGGTGCAAGCCGGTTTTGCTTCTCCGCCGAGGCGCTAGCGGCGCTGGCCTCGGGGAGGTAGATTGAGGCCGCGCCGTCGGATGCGCCGGAACAAGCCTTGATACGGGAAGATCGCCATGAAGTTCTATGATTGCGGCACCGCGCCCTCGCCGCGCCGCGCCCGGATGTTCATCGCCGAGAAGGGCCTGGATATCGAAACCATCGAGGTTGATCTGCGGGCCGGCGAGCAATTGTCGGCGGAGTTCCGCGCCATCAACCCGAACTGCACGGTTCCGACGCTGGTCCTCGACGATGGTGGCATCCTGACGAGTACCGCGGGCATCCGGGGCTATCTGGAAGCGGCCTTTCCCGAGCCGAGCCTGACCGGCCATACCGCGGCCGAGAGAGGCCGGGTGGCCGACCTGCAATGGCGGATCGAAATGGAGGGCATGCTGGCCATGTCCGAGGCACTGCGGAATTCGACTCCCCGCATGAAGAGCCGGGCTCTGACCGGACCGGTCAACTATGAACAGATCCCCGCGCTGGCCGAGCGGGGTAGGGCGCGGGTCGAGCATTTTCTGGGCGGCGTCGACGCGATGATCGGCGACAAACCCTTCGTTGCGGGCGACAATTTTTCGGTCGCCGATATTGATCTGCTGGTGGTCATCGACTTCGCCGGCTGGATCAAGATGGGCCTGCCCGAGGACGCCACCAACGCCCGTCGCTGGCACGCGGAAATGAGCGCGCGACCGAGCGCAAAGCTGTAGGGTGAATACGCGGGGGTGACCCGCTGCTGTGCGGGGAAGTTCTTACCGTCGTCCTCGCGAAGGCGGGGACCCCGCCTTCGCCCACTGCTGTCCGGGAAAACCTTTTCCGTCGTCCTCGCGTAAGCGGGGACCTCGAAGAGGCGGCGAAATTTGTTATCTTTCTCAACGGTTAAGAGGTCCCCGCATGCGCGAGGACGACCGGTTTATTG
>JADHLJ010000250.1 GCA_016780745.1 Alphaproteobacteria bacterium
GTCAGCCTCAGCGCAAATTGGTATCAATCTCCCCCAAGCCCCAATCTCCCCCAATCCAAACACCCACCCCCCAAACCTCAAACGCTCATATCCATCACGCGGTAATCGTGGAGCGACGCGCGCGCTTCCTCGTCCCAGACAATGTTCCGGCCGGCGAAGGGCTCGTACACGAAGGGTGTTTCGTCCGGGTATTTTTGGCGGCGGGCGTCGATGGCATAGGCGATGGCGCGGGACCGGTTTTCGATATGCGCCTCGTCATAGGTCACCTCCGCCGGGATGATGCCGCCGCCGCGCACGCCGAGGACGGATTTTTTGGCAGGCAGCCCATGTTGACCGTGACCCGCCACTGATCGCTGGTATTCGCGAAGGAACCGTGCAGGAGCTGGCGATTGCTGATCACCACATCGCCGGGATTACAGACCATCGGCACCGCGTCCGGCAGATAGGTGGTCCCGGCGGCCTCGGTCTTGGCCTTGATGTCGACCTTGCCGAGCTTGTGGGAGCCGGGGATCACCCACACGCCGTTCTCCGGCGTGCAGCCGTAAATCTGGCCCATCAGGTTGAAACCGTGCGAGCCTTGATGCCAGTCGGGGCTGTCCCAATGCGTGGTGCCGTCCTGGTGCCAGGCAACGGAGGCGCCGAGGCGGGGCGCCTTGATGAAGAGCCCGTCCGTATAGGGCACGAAATCCTCGCCGTTCACCGCCGCCGAGACGGCCAGGAGATCCGGGTGTCCGTAGGCGCGAAGACAGGCGTCGGAGAATTGCAGCGAGCCGATCAACAGGAAGACGACATCCTCGGGCGCGTCCTGGCCCGGGGTCGGCTCATCCATCTTGACCGCGTGACGCCCCTGACCAAAGCCGGTACCGCCCCACGGGTCGCCGAGCGGCTTGGACCAGTAGAGGTTCTCGCCCTTGCAATCGACGCCCAGGGCGGGCCGCCCCTTCGAGTCAACGTCGGCTCCCTTGTGGGCGGGCAGCCGCTCGAGGATATCCTCGAAATCCGCCTCCAGATCGGCGAGTTCTTGCGCGCCGAAGACATTCTCGAAGACGTAAAAGCCATGCCGCCAATAGGCCTCCAGGATATCCGGCTCGACGGCGCCCGAGGCTGTCCGACGGATCGGTCCCCGATTGTCCAGGGCCAGGGCCCGGGAGCGCCCCTCGGCCATGTATTCCGCGATATCGATCCGGTTGATGCTTTGTTCCGCCACGACGCTGTCCATTCCGTCTCTCCCCACGCGAACCGCAAGGCGCGACCGCGAGATTGTGTCTTCCGTGAAAGCCGACTTTCCTCGGATGACTCCCAAACTCGGCTTGGATGATAGCCGAACCGGCTTCAAACTTGGAACCATGTACAGGGTTTCCGCATATCGGCGACTTTGTATTCGGGGACTGTTACCGCTGAAATGGCGTCATTCGGCACGCATGCGCTAGTTTGGTGAACGCTGGTTTGGGGACAGTTACCGAATTGTTGTCAGCGCTTTTGGCCTGTCACCTTGGCCCAGTCGCCTGGGCGCGGGCGGGCAAGGTGCGGGATCGGTAACTGTCCCCAGACTCTGGCCCCCCGGACTCTGGCCCGGACTCTGATAGGAGTCCGCGAGATCGCGGCATGGGCCCTGGCTTTCGCCAGGGATACGGGGGGCGTGGGCGGGCGAGGTTTGTAGGAGATAGGAAATTTGGGGACGAAATTTGGGGACAGTTGCCGAATTATATCTCGCGCTTTTGGCCCTACCTCCCCCTATCTTCCACCCCCTACTCCTAGCTAAAATCCCCCGGCACCACACAAACCGGCACACAGCCATGACCTATACCCTTTACGGACACAGACGCTCCGGGTCTCTCGCGGTGGAGATGGCGCTGGCGGAGATTGGGGTGGACTACCGGGTGCGCGACGTGGACCTGGAGGCCGAGGCTCAGCGCGGTGATGACTATGCCGCCGTCAATCCCCAGCGCAAGGTGCCGGCGCTGTTGACACCCGCGGGCGAGACGCTGACCGAATCCGTCGCCATCCTTCTGACCCTCGACCAACGCCATCCCGGCGCGGGCCTGCTGCCCAAGGACGAGACGGAGCGGGCGCGGGCGCTGCGGTGGTTGCTGTTCATCGCGACCGAGATCTATCCGATCGTCGAGATCAACGACTATCCCGAGCGGTTTTCACCGGACCCGGAAGCCACCTCCGGGGTTCAGGAGATCGCGCGTTCCCTTTGGCGGACGCGCTGGCGTCTCGTCGAGGAGGCGATCCAGGGGAGCCACACTCTGTTGGGTTCGGGGTTTTGTGTAACCGATATCTACATCGCCGTGGTCAGCCGCTGGGCCCAGCAGGATGACTGGCGTCCGGTACATCTTCCGAAGGTTGAAGCGCTTACGGCGGCGGTGGCGGCGCGGCCCGCCTGCGCGCCGGTATGGGCACGCCACCAACCCGATGTGACGCCCGGACGCTTTACCTAGGTTACTTCCACCACTTCCGACGCGAGTCCTTGATCTCGGCAAGGGGCCGCCCCACATCCATTGGATCATCAAACGACGATGTCTGGATGGCGGTCGTGGCGACAATGGACACCGGCCCGGTGCCGGCGATGAACTTCTCGGCGCTCGCGTTCGGGGGTGGGACACCGAAAAAGGCGATCCTGACGGCCTTGGTCGTGGGAACGATCCTGACCTCGATCAATCACGGTGACCTCATCCTCGCGGGCGAATTGCCGCCGCTTTGGAAGGTTCTGCTGACCTTCTGCGTGCCCTATTGCGTGACCACATGGGGCGCCATTACCGGCAAGCGCGCGCAATTGTTTCAAATGCGCTAGCCGCTGGCGTAAGGTCCCCCCGGGCGATGTTTCGGGCCAAGGGGGGTGTCTTGAAAGTCGAGGATTTCTTCAACCAATCCAATATTCTGGACCTTTGTTTCTTTAACTTCCGCAACGCGATCACGGCGGCGTTCTTCGCCAATGACCGGCTTGAGATCCAGCGGGTCAACGACAACTTCAAGGCCTTCTTTCCCGTCCTCGGCAATGTCGCCAATGTCCCGTTTCCGGATGTTCTGGAGCGCATCGGCGTGCCCGGCGCGCAGATCGATGCCTTCGTTCGGGATATCCAGGACAAGGGCACGGTTCTGATTCCCGAGATCACGGTGGATGTCGATGGCGAGGAACGGGTTTACTCCCTGCTTTCAACGCGCACCCATGACGATGTCTTCTCCCATCTGAATGGCCCGCAGGGACAGTTCGTCGATCGCACCGCCGAGGCGCGGCTTCGCCGCGAGCGCGAGGGCCTGACGGCGCAACTGCTGGAAGATCAGGAGATTATCGAGGCGAAGACTCGCCAGTTGGAGGACCTCGCCGGCCGCTTGGCCAAGTATCTCTCGCCGCAGATCTATCAAAGCCTCTTCGACAGCGACCAGGCGGAGGATCATGGACACCAGCGCCGCAACCTGACGGTCTTCTTCTCGGATATCGAGGGTTTCACCGACCTCACCGAGATGATCGCCCCGGAGCGTCTGGCCCGGCTGGTCAATTCATTCCTCTCTGAAATGACCACGATCGCGATCGAGAGCGGCGGCACCATCGACAAGTTCATCGGTGACTCGGTGAAGGTTTTCTTTGGCGACCCCAGCACCGAGGGCGAGGTCGAGGACGCGCTCAAATGCGTCGAGATGGCGCTGCGGATGCAGGCCCGGGTCGAGGAACTGCAGGCCCATTGGCGACGTCTAGGGATGCCGCATGACCTGAAGGTCCGCATGGGGATCGCGACAGGGTACTGCACGGTCGGGAATTTTGGTTCCGACCAACGCCTCGACTACACCGCGCTCGGGCGTCCGGTTAACCTGGCCGCGCGCCTGCAAAGCCTGGCGCCGCCGAACGGGATCGTGGCCGCCGAGTCGACCGTGCGCCTGATCGAGCACGAGGTGGCGTGTTCAAGCTTCATCGATATCGCGCCGAAGGGATTCAAGCGGCCGATCAAGGCCTACAAGATTGATGAATTCAAATCCCGCGAGCACCGCGAGAAGCGCCCGCTGTTCAGCCATATCGGCGACCGTGTCTCGGTCACCTTGACGGATACCAGCGATGTGGATGCGGCGATCGAGGAGCTACGCGGTGTTCAGGCGGAGATCCAACGCCGCCTCTCGCGATCGGGTATGGACGCCGAGGGGTAACGGCGCCGGTTAAAGCACCGCCACATCGGCGGCACACGGGGCCGGCTGGGTGTGGACCAGCGTCAGCGCGCCCGAGGCCCGGTCGATCCGAAAACACTCAACGCAATCCGCGTCCTGGCTGGCGACCAGCAGATGGTTGCCGCTTGGATCAAGGGTCAGGTTGCGGGCGTTGGAATTGGCGGTGAGCGCGTGCCGGCTGGAGAAGGAGAGCGTGCCGTCGCTCGGCGCCACGGCGAACACGGCGATGCTCTGATGGACCCGGCAAATGTAAAAATAGTGCGACCCGTCCGCCGACAAACAGCCCTCGGCGCCCCAGAACCCGGCCTTGCCGAGATTCTCCGGATGGTCGCGGCCCTCGAAATCGTCGGGATAGCAGGCCATCGTCTGTACCGGCCTCAATCCCGCTTCATCATCGATGGCGCAGACAACGACGGTGCCGTCGAGCTCGCAATTCACATAAGCCACCCGCAAGGAAGGATGGAAATTGATGCCGCGCGGCCCGGAACCCGGCGCGAATGCCACCTCTCCCCGCGGCGATAAACCGCCGGTTTTCAGATCGAGCAGATATTGGTGAACCCGATCCGTGCCCAAATCCATCGCGTAGACCAGATCGGTTCGGGGATCGCCATGAATGCCGTGGGGATGCGGGGCGGATTGACGGTCGGGGTTCGGGCCGCTGCCCACATGGTCTGGCCGGGCGGTCACCGCGCCGACCATCCCGGTGTCGGGATCGAAGGGCAGGACCGAGATGCCGCTCTCCCAATACCGCGTCACCAGCAGGAACCGCCCGGTACGATCGAAGGTGGCGCAGGTATTGCCGTGACCGCCCGTCGCCTGGGTGCAGATCTTCTCAAGCCCGCCTTTGGGAAGGACCCGATAGGAGGATACGAACCCGACGCCCGCCGCCACGCCCGTGTGGTGAGACAGCTCATGGGTGGCGATGAGAAACCGGCCATTGGGATGCGGCTCCAGCCAGGCCGGCGAGTCCTGCTTCACCACCGCGCCGGTCGGCGTCAGCGCGCCGGACGCCGGATCGAACGAGAACGCGAGAATGCCCTCGCCCGGTTGCTTGGAGCCGACCCAACCGAGCTGGCCCGGCTCGTATCCCGTATAACATCCGACGAAAGCGTATTGATCCGACATCATTCCCCCCACGTTCGGTATCCTTTCAAGGCATTATGAAGCCGGCCTTGAACTGGATGTTGCCAGGGTCAAATCCATCGGGAGAGTTTAATGGCTTGGATTACCGTTTCGCCAGTGAATGGGAAATTTATGTACCGGATGCAGATCCGGAACATCTCCTACTACATCGACAGTCGGCACGTGGCGGACGCTCCCGAGGGAGCCAGAACCGTGATCTACACAATTGGCGGCGGGCCCGGCAGTCACGGCATCTTCGTTGAAGACACGGTGGAGACCATCGACGCGGCGGTGACGGTTTCGTCGTAGCGCTAGGTTTGTGGCGACGGTGTCCGCGCGACGCGGGCGCCATAGCAACCTCGATGAGAAGAACACAGAACCTTTCGTAGAGAGTGAAATCGACGATGAAAGTGGGATGCTAACATTTGGAACCACCACGCTAAGATATCACTGGTTTATCCGTCGGCTAACAATCGGTCGATTCACACTTGAGGCGCGCACGGACGTTTACATATCGGCTATCAAATTTGCTTCTCTCGGTTGGCTAGTTGACTTTGCCTCTTCTGCTCACGATGACTATAACGAACAAGAAAATGGCTCTCAACGCGAAGAAGATTGTCTGATCAGTGAGGACGCTGTCGCACCCTTGGTCGATCTCGCTCTAGAGGCAATTCATGCGGCGGCGGCGGATGGCTCTCTCCTGCACCACAGGGATCTCTTCTATATTCTCTATCGCTGGCGAGACTTTAGGGATAACGACCCGACAGAGGCGCGGGCATGGACAGATTCGTTACTCAATGACGAAGATGCGCTTGTTATTTTCGCAAGGCAATTGACTGGAGAAGTTTGGTCGCAAGGCATGGGGTTTGGAGAGCTGGGGGACCGCGTTGCACAACGACGTGTGCGGGTTCGGATAGACGAAAACATAGACATTTTGGACGCTGATCGTTTTCGCGTCAAACTAGAATGCCTTCATATGAGCGACCGATTGGATGAGTCGTCGCAAAAAACCATCGATGAATTCCTTGAAGCGTGGGATCGCGTCCGCGAAGGACGCGATCGGTAGACGGCCTTAACGCGCTAGATCAACGCATTTCGTCTGCGTGCTCGATCGCTATGGTCGCTTTTCGGAAAACAGTGCACACAACTCCATTCAGGACAATATGTGCCTTCATCCGATCCATCCCCTCTTCAAAGCCGAACCACCATGCCCTCGGCCAGGGATTGGCGGCAAGCCTGGATCGCCGGGACCGCGCCCGCGAGCGCGCCGGCGCCGACCACGACCCCCATCAGCAACCATTCCCGTGGGCTCGGGCCGGTGATCTCGAGGAAAATGCCAAACTCCGCCTCCAAGAGCGGCTGGGCAATGACGAGGGAGACATAGAGCAATCCGATACCCGCGGCCGCGCCGCTCGCGGTCAGGATGGTGGCCTCCGAGATCACCAGGGCGAGGATATGAGCCGGGCCGGCGCCGACGGATCTCAGGATGGCGAGCTCGCGCCGTCGCTCCCCCAGGCTCGCGAGCAGCATCAGCATCATCCCCAGCAATCCCGACACCACGACAAAGCCCGAGACCACCGATAGCGAGGTTTCCGCCGGCCCCATCAGGTCCCAGAGTTCCTGCAAGGCAATGCCCGGCGGGATGGCTGTCAGAGGCTCGCGCCGATACTCGTTGATGGATCGCTGCATGTCGAAAATGGCGAAACGCGACTCGAGACCGACCAGGAAAGCGGTGATCGATTTCGGGCGGAGGCGCTTTTTCCGGATCTCCTCGACGCTGGGCGACAGTCCGGGCACCCGCGCGCCGTTGCGCCAATCGACATGGATCGCCTCGATACCCTCCAGGCTCACATGCACGGTCCGGTCGACCGGCGTGCCGGTCTTGGCGAGGATGCCGGCAATGCGAAAAGGCCGATCCTCGTGGGTCTGGAAGCCCTCCTTGCCGAGGCCGTGGGCGATGACGATCCCGTCGCCGACCGCGTATCCGAGGGCCTCGGCCACGTCGGCGCCGACCACCGCGTCAAACAGATCCGCAAACGGCTTGCCCGCCTTGAGGGTCAGGGTCCGGTCCGAGCCGAATCTGAAATGCCGGAAGTAGTCCTCGTTGGTGCCGAGAACCCGAAAACCGCGATGCGAATCTCCGAGCGACAGGGGAATGGTCCAGGCGACATCCGGCCCGGAGGCGATTTCCCGATAGCTGCGCCAGGAGATGTTGTTGGTCGCGTTGCCGATATGGAACACCGAATAGAGCAGCAACTGGGTCGAGCCGGTCCTGGCG
>JADHLJ010000251.1 GCA_016780745.1 Alphaproteobacteria bacterium
CGCAACCCGAGGCGCTGGAGAAACTTAAGCGCGGGGTGGTGATCGACGGCGTCAAATACGGGCCGATCGAAGCGCAACTCGACCATCAAGGCCCCAGCAATGCCTGGGTCACCGTCGGCCTGCGCGAGGGCAAGAATCGCGAGGTTCGCCGTCTCATGGAACATATTCAGCTGTCTGTGAACCGGCTGATCCGGATCTCCTTCGGGCCGTTCCAGCTCGGCAATCTGGAGCCGAGCCAGGTCGAGGAGATCAAGCAGCGCTCGCTGAAGGATCAGCTTGGCCTGAAGAAGACCGAGGCCCAGGCCCAGGGCACTGCGAAAGCCAAGCCGAAACCCAAGCCTCACGCCAAGCCCAAGGGCCAAAGTTTCGGCTCGAAACGTGATCAGGCACGGGACGCAAAAACCGCGGCCCGCAACGCGGCGCGCGCGCCGGGTCGGGGCAACGCCAACAAAACCGGGACCGGACATGCGGATCATCGCCGGAAACCGACGGGGCGCTAAGCTCGCCGCGCCGACGGGCCTGGACGCGCGTCCCACCGCCGACAGGGTGCGCGAATCCCTCTTCAATATTCTCGACGGCGGCCGTTTCGGCGTCCCTTATCGCGGCAAGCTCGTGGTCGATGGCTTCGCCGGAACCGGCGGATTGGGTTTGGAAGCTTTGTCCAGAGGTGCCCGGCACGCGGTGTTCCTAGAGCAGGCGATCCCGTCGCGAAAGGCTCTGTTTCAGAACATTCGGACGCTCCGCTACGAGGAGATCACCACCGTCATCGACGGCGATGCCACCGCGATGCGGCGACGCGCCGGCGAAGCCGCCGGCCTGATCATGCTCGACCCGCCCTATAACAGCGCGCTGGCCGTGCCCTGTCTCGAGGCACTGCGCCATCACGGATGGATTGGCCCGGAAACCCTGGTGGTGGTTGAGGTCGCGGCCAAGGAGGCTTTCACAGCCCCGGATTGGCTGGAGTCGTTGGACCACCGCCGCTATGGCGCCGCTCGCTTGGAATTCGCCGGGCTGAAGGATTAAGCCGTATCAGATAAACGGGTCATGGGCCCATTGCAGCAGGCCCTGCCGCTGACGGCGCCGACAGAAGATGTCGCCGGGATCGCAATTGGCGCGGATTTGGCCGGCGTGCCGGGCGAATCCGCGCCAGCGCTTGATCTGGGCCGCGTCGACCCCGTCGATCCTGCGACCGAGATAGTAGCGGCAATACCATTGGAACCAGCCCCGGGGGTCCGGCTCGATGATCCAGCCCTTCTGCCGCCAAACCGAAAGCGGCTGGCGGCTTTTGATGGCGAAATGGTTGTGGGAGATATCGGGGGTATCGCCGATACGGGCATTCTTGAACCAGTTCTCGGGGAACTCGTCGGTGCAATCATTCAGATACTTGCCCTCGAAAACGCCGAGTTCCAGCATCCGGGCGGGCGAACAGAACGGCGTGAAGTCCGGCGCGAAATTCCCGCCCTCGGGTTCAACGAGCGTATAGGAATAGCCGCTTTGCATCCGGTCGTTGACCTCGACCACATCGCCTATCGTCATGAGGGATATATTCCAGCGCGCCGGTTGCCAGCCCCGTTGCTCATAAGGTCCAGACCTCGACGGTCTCGCCGCGACCCCGCACCGCCCGCGCGCCCGTGGCGCTGAAATACGAGAGCACATCCTCGGTACCCGCCGCCGCCTCGCGCTTGGCCGCCTCGATCACCTCGCCACTCGCGGCGATCTGGACGCCGAGCTCTCGCGTCATACCCTCCAGGCGGCTGGCGACGTTGACCGCGTCGCCGAGCACCGCGAATTCCAGCCGCCGCTCGGAGCCGATATCGCCGAGCACCACGTGGCCGTGATGTAGGCCGATGGCAACCTGGATCGGCTCGACCCCGATGCGGGCGCGTTCCTGGTTCCATTGCTCCATCGACTTGACCATTGCCGCGGCGCAGGCGAGCGCGTTGCCGGCGTCGTGGGGGCCCGGCTCCGGGGTGCCGAAGGTGACCATCAGCCCATCGCCGAGGAACTTGTCCAGGGTGCCGTGATGGTCAAAGACCTCGCGCTCCATGCGAGCGTGAAACTCCCGCAGGGTGCCGACGATCTCGCCGGCCATCCGGCTCTCGGCGAATTTGGTGAAGCCGACAATGTCGACGAACATGACCGCGACGTCCTGGTCCCGCACCGCGCCCAGCGGCTGGTCGCGATGCGCCAACTGGTCGACGATATTGGGCGGGAAATGCCGCGCCAGATTAGCCCGCTCGCGCGCCGCCTCGGCTTGTCGGCGCAACAGATTGTTGGTCCGCCTGCCGGCCACCGCCAGCATCGCCGCGACGATGATGAAGACGAAGATCTCCTGAACCCGCTTGGGAATGTTCGGATCGTTGGGGTCGAGGTGTTCAAGCATGTGCGGGTGGTCGGCCAATAGCGCCTGAATCTGGCTCGATAGCTCGGGCAGGGTGGCGGGCTGAAAATAGACCCAGGCAAGACCGCCCGCCCACAGCACGCCGGTCCACACCCCATAGGCCATGACCGTGCGCCAGGAATAGGCCATGGTCGCGCCGGCCAGGAAAATGAAGAAATAGATAAATCCACCAAACGTGTATTGCATCGCCACGGGCATGACATGCGCCATGAACGGGTTGGGGACCACCATGACCAAGGTCATCAGTGCCAGATCACAATAGATCAGGAGCAACTCCATGCGGGACTTGCCCAGGCGACCAGCCTTGATCTGGAGCCATCCGATCAGCGCGAAGGCGGCGAGCATGGCCTCGTAATAGAGCACCGACCAGTTCGGATTGAGATAGACCAGGAAGGGCGCGATGCAGGCCAACGAGACCCAGCGCGCCTTAACCGCCAGCACCAATCCTTCGCGCTTGTCGGCTTCCAACGCGGCGGTGATCGGGTCAACGCGCGCCGCGGCGTCGTCGGTCCCACCGCGCGTTATGCTCGGTGTGCCAGTGATCGCCGGTGTCTCGACCATAGCCGCCCCCCATTTCTGGCGCCTCGCTCGTGTCGAGAGCCTCTCGTTTGCTGGAGATACGCACGACCTTGGCGGGTTTCAAACGGATCCGCCAACTTTTTTGGTCCGCGCGTCGTTTATCGCTCCCAAGCGCCCGCGACCTCGACCAGCGCGTCATGCAAGGCATCGGTCAGTGCCGTGCTATCGCCGGACGCGCGCTCCACAAGGGCCACGCCACGATGGATCGGCGGGTCTCCAAAAGGCAGGCATTTCAGCAACGCGCGCTGTGCCTCGGAAATCGAGCGTTCCGGCGCGATGGCGGCCCCAAGTCCGCGCGAGACCATCATCAGGATCGACTCGATGGAATCCAACTCCATGCGCTCCTGAACCACGATACCGCGTTCGCGCAGGGCGGCGTCGATAACCCGGCCAACCCCGGCGCGTCGGTTGAAGCGGACGAAGGGCAGGGCGGTCAGCAGGTCGGCGTCGGTCTCCCCCGGACTATCCCCCGGCGCGACCACCAGCAGGCGTTCCCGCAACACCGGGCGCGAGCGCAGGCCGGCATTCATGCGCGCGGGCTCGGTCAGGATCGCCGCGTCCAGCGTCCCCCGCTCAACCCGCCGGATCAGTTCGGTGGAAAGCTCGTTCTCGATCCGGACCTGCAAGCGCGGAGTGCGTTCCCGCAACAGGGCCAGAGCGTCGGGCAGGATCCCGGTGCTGGCCGTCGGAATAACACCGATCCGCAGGGTGCCGGCGATGGTGCCGGTGACCTGCGCGCCGAGCCGAAATTCCTGATAGAGCCGCAGCACTCGCCGCGCCCGATCAACCAGCGGCCCGGTGGCCTCCCGCAAGCTCGGTGGTCGGCGGGCGCGGTCGAACAGAGAGATGCGCAGATCCGCCTCCAGCGCCTTCATTTGCATGCTGACTGCCGATTGTGTGATGCCGAGCCGGTCGGCGGCGGCGTGAAAGCTGCCGGCATCGGCGATCGCGACCAGGGTTTCGAGCTGGCGTAGGGACATGGGATGACATTATTTCAAAAAAATTGAACTTAAAAATCAATTTTATTCGTTTGCCTTATGACGGGTCGACTCGCAAAATGTTCACGAAGTTGTGATCCCATTGAAGATTTGGATTTCCAATGTCCTTTGACCTTACCGCCGATCAAATCGACCTGCGCGACCGTGCCCGCGAACTCGCCTCCACCCTTGTCGCCGGCAACGCCGCCGAGACCGACAAGACAGAGCAATATCCCTGGCACAACGTGAAGGCGCTGACGGAGGCCGGTTTCATGGGGATGACGGTGCCCAAGGAGCTCGGTGGGCCGGGCAGGAGCTTCCTGGAAGCCAATCTCGTGGTCGAGGAAATGGCCTCGTATTGCGGGCCGACCGGTCGGATCGTCGTTGAGGGCAACATGGGCGCGATCTCGGCGATCATCCATTACGGGACGGAAGCGCAAAAGCGCATGGCCGCCGACATGGTTCTGGCGGGGGACAAGCCGGCGATTTGCATTACCGAGCCCGATGCAGGCAGCGCCGCCAGCCAGATGACCACCCGCGCCGACAAGCGCGGCGACACCTATATCGTCAACGGCAAGAAGCATTGGATCACCGGCGGCGGCGTCTCCCGCCTGCATCTGATTTTCGCCCGGGTCTTCGACGAGGATGGCAGCGAGCTTGGCATTGGCGGTTTCCTGGCGATCCGCGACGAGGCCAAGGGCCTGCGCATCGGCACCCGCGAGCCGACGATGGGGCTGCGTGGTATTCCCGAGACCGAGGTGATCTTCGAGGATCTGGAGATCCCCGCCGACATGGTCCTGATGCCGCCGTCGGGCTTCAAGCGCGGCTTCGCGGATCTGATGAACGCCTATAACTCCCAGCGCGTCGGCGCCGGAACGGTGGCGCTTGGGCTGGCGGTTGGCGCTTATCGCAACGCGCTGGCCTTCGCCCAGGAGCGCGAGCAGTTCGGCCGTCCGATCGCCGAGTTCCAGGGCCTGCAGTGGATGCTGGCCGATATGTCGGTGCAGATCGAGGCGGCGCGCTCGCTGTTGCACCGCGCCGCGCTCAGCGCCGGCCATAACGGCAGCCCGTTCCCCGACGCGACCTTGGCCGCCCAGGGCAAGATCTTCACCTCGGAAATGGCGCTGAAGGTCACCACCGACGCGTTGCAGGTGTTCGGCGCGCGGGGCTATTCCCGGAACTATCCGATGGAGCGGCTGGCCCGCGACGCGCGGATGTTCACGATCGGCGGCGGCACCGCCCAGATCTTGCGCACGGTCGTGGCCTCGCGCATCCTGGACCGCAAGCTGCCGCAAACCCGCGACGGCTTCAGTGATCTCGCCAAGCGGGCCGAGGAAACGGCCCGCTTGCAGGCCGCCGAGTAAGAGTCGAACAAGCGCTGAGAAACCCACCGGCACAAGAGGCGACATGACCGATTCCGAGGCCAAGACCGGGGGCGTTGGCCTCAGAACCGCCGACATCATCGGTCGCCGCCTGTACCAAGCCGGCGTGCGCGCGGCCTTCGGCATTCCCGGCGGCGAGGTGTTGAGCCTCGTCGACGGGCTGGAGAAGGCAGGCATCGATTTCCTGCTCGCCAAGCACGAGAACGCCGCCGGCTTCATGGCCGAGGGCACCCATCATCTGTCCGGCGCGCCCGGTGTTCTGGTCGCCACGGTCGGCCCCGGCGCCGCCAACGCGGTCAACGTCACCGCCAATGCCGAGCAGGACCGGGTTCCGCTGATCGTGCTGACCGGCTGTGTCGACCCGGCGGACACGGTGACCTATAACCATCAGGTCTTCGACCATCGCGCCGTGTTCGCACCGATCTGCAAGGCCAGCTTTACCGTGCCCGACGGCAATGTCGCGGCCCTGATCGACAAGGCGATCGCGATCGCCACCGAAGGCCGGCCCGGCCCGGTGCATCTCGATGTTCCGATCGCCGTCGCCGCCCAGATTCATGACGCCCCGCTTCCCACGCCCCGGGTGCCGAGAGCCCCGGTCGCGCCCGCCGAAGGCCCGGACCTGGAGACCGCGCGCCGTTGGCTCGCCGAGGCGGAGCGACCGCTGGTGATCGCCGGGGTCGACGCGGTGAACGGCAATGCGGGCGAGGCCATCACCGAATTCGCCAAGGCCTTCGGCGCGCCGGTGATCGCCAGCTACAAGGCCAAGGGCCTGATCGCCGATGACGAGGCCATGAGCCTCGGCGGCGCCGGCCTTTCGCCATTGGCTGACAAAACCTTGATGCCGATGATCAAGGACGCGGACTACATCCTGCTCGCCGGCTATGATCCGATCGAGATGCGGGCCGGTTGGCGCGATCCCTGGGACGCGGCGGATAAGCGGGTGGTCGAACTGCTCGCGGCGCCGGAATACTCCTACATGCATCAGGCGCCGATCAGTTTCGTCTGTGACATTAACGAGGGCATCCGCGCGGTAAGCACCGGGGTGACGACGCGCCCGACCTGGCCCGACAGCGCGCCGGCCAAGGCCCGCCAGACCCTTGCCGGTGCCTATGGCCAGAACGAGGCCTGGGGACCCGCCGCGATCACCACGACGATCCGCAAGGTCGCGCCGAGGGACACCGTGGTGACCGTCGATTCCGGCGCCCATCGCATTCTGCTGAGCCAGGTCTGGGAGTCTTTTGTCCCGCATGCGGTGCTGCAATCCACGGGCCTGTGCACCATGGGCTGCGCCCTGCCGCTGGCCACCGGCGCCAAGCTCGCCGCGCCCGAGCGCCCGGTGATCGCGTTTACCGGCGATGGCGGGCTAGAGATGGTGCTGGGCGAGTTGGTCACCCTGCGGGACCTAAAGCTTCCGGTGGTGGTGGTGGTTTTCGTGGATGCCTCGCTGGCGCTGATCGAAAAGAAACAGCGCGAGATGAGTTTCGCCAATGCCGGCGTTGACATGACCGAGACCGATTTCGAAACCGTTGCCAAGGCGCTCGGCGGCAACGGCGTCACCGTCGAGGATCGCGGTGCCCTGGAAGCCGCCATGCGCGACGCGCTCCGCGCCGACACTTACACCGTCATCGCCGCCAAGATCCCGCGTGGGAGCTATGACGGGCGGATTTGAGGGCCTAATAATGTCGGCGGCATTGAGCGATGAGGATCGCGTCGCCGTCGACCTTGTACACCAGGCGATGTTCCTGGGTGATACGCCGGGACCAGTAGCCAGACCACTGGTGACGCAACGGTTCCGGCTTACCGATCCCGGATGAAGGGTCGCGGAACGACGCCTTTATCAGCTCATTAATCCGGCGCAGGATTTTCTTGTCGGTGGCCTGCCAATGCAGGTAGTCGTCCCAGGCATGGTCGGCGAACACCACTCTCACTCGTCGAGCCGCCGCTCCGTGCCGCCATCACCGTTCAATTGTTCGATGGCCTCCGACAGGCGGCGCGCATTGGTGGCGCTGCTGGCGAGATGCGCCATCTCGGCCAGCGCGTTGTAGTCCTCAAGCGACATCAGAACCGCGGGGCGTCCCCGCGCGCGGGTGACCACCAAGGGCTCATGGTCGTCATTCACCCGGTCCATCTCGGCGGCGAGCTTCTGGCGAAGCGCCGTATAGGTTGTCGTTTTCATTCGCTAAAAGTACAGGTTTCTGTACATGAAATCAAGAA